>DASTLD010000656.1:0-2107 GCA_035715345.1 Longimicrobium sp. | reverse complement strand
GCCGTCCGCGTGCCCGGCAGCTCGCGGGCGCGGGGGAGGGGGCCGGGGGGTGGGGCCCCGCGCCGGGCCCGCCCCCGCCTCTCCCGCGACGGGAGGAGGAGCGGGTCGGGCCTACATCCGCTTGTACGCCGGCCCGCTGCCGCCCTCGCGCGGGGTCCAGCGCGGGCCGATCACGTCCGTGGCCTTGCAGTCGATGCAGTTGGGCGCGTTGACCACCAGCCGGTCGCCCTGGCGCTCGTAGACGCCCGCCGGGCACATGTGCGCGTACAGGTCCGCCACCTCGCCGCTCACGTCCTGCCCCACCACCAGGTGCGTGGGGATGTCGTCGCGCGTCTGGTTGCCGGACTTGAACACCGCGTCCACCTTGCTGAACGTCAGCTTTCCGTCCGGCACGAACGGCGTCTCCGGCGCGACCGTGCGCGGGGCCTCGGCGTCGCTGTGCATGCTGATGCGGCCGCCGGGAAAGGCGCCGCGCGTCAGCGTCATCAGCCCCGCCTTGAAGCCCCCCACGAAGAAGCCGTCCTTGAACGCCAGCCGCATGTTGCGGCTGCGGTACAGGTCGTCGCGGATGTAGCTGCCGTCCACCATGGCGTCGTACGCGGCCAGCGAGGCGCCGGTGGTGTCGCCCGTCTTGAGCGACTGGAAGATGGCCCGCGCCGCGAAGATGCCGCTCTGCATGGCGTAGTGGATGCCCTTGAGCGAGGGCACGTCCACGAAGCCGGCCGTATCGCCCACCATCACCAGGCCGTCGCCGCTGCGGCGCTCGGGCAGGGCGTGGAAGCCGCCCTCGGGGATGGTCTTGGCGCCCCACTCCACCATCTCCCCACCCTCCAGGTACTTCCGGAAGTACGGGTGCTGCTTCATGCGCTGCAGCAGCACGTGCACGTCCAGCGTGCTCGAACGGTAGTCCATGCCCACCACCAGCCCGACGGCCACCAGGTTGGGCTCCAGGGGATACATGAAGCTGCCGCCGAACGCGTCGCGCGGCAGCGGCCAGCCGAGCGTGTGGACGATGCGGTCCAGCGGCACCTTGGTCTCCCACAGCTCCTTGACGCCCAGCGCGAAGATCTGGGGATTCGCGGACCGGATGCCCTGCCACTCGCGGTACGCCTGCCCCAGCGCGCCGCGCGTCCCTTCCGCCAGCACCGTCACGCGCGCGGTCAGGTCCGTGGGCGGCTCGCCGCCGCTGCCGTCGCGCGCCTGGCCGCTGGGGGTGGTGCGCACGCCCCGCACGGCCTGCCCCTCCACCAGCAGCGAGTCCACCGGAAAGCCGGGAAAGACGTTGACGCCCAGCCCCTCCGCCTGCTCGCCCAGCCACCGGCAGACCTCGCTGATGGAGGCGGTGTAGTTCCCCGCGTTGTGCATGGGCGGGGGCGTGGGGATGGGCACCTGCCCCTTCTCCGTCAGCAGCAGCACCGACTCCTTGCCGACCCTGTCGCGGAAGGGGAAGTCGGTGTCCGCCATGCCGGGGAAGAGCTCGCGGAAGGCGCGCGGGTTGACGACGGCGCCGGACAGGTTGTGCTCGCCCAGCGCGGCGGCCTTGTCCAGCACGGCGATCTGCGTCTCGCCCAGGGCGCCGCCGGCCTCGCCGTCGCTCTTGCAGAGCCGCGCCAGCTCGATGGCGCAGGCCAGCCCGGCCGGCCCGCCGCCGACCACCACCACGTCCATCTCGATGGCCTCGGCGTCCGGCGCGTCGGATACGATCAGCCGCTCGCGGGGCAGCGGGGGCTGGTGGCGGACGGGGAGGATGCGAAGGCTCTCTGCCATGGATGGGTTGCCGGTGCCTGGAAACGCGCTCGCGCCGGCCGGGGCGGGCGCCCGGCCGGGAGAAAACCGCGCGGAAGATAGGCCGCGTGCGTGCGCGCCGCAAAGGCGCGGCGCGGCGCCGTCAGGGCTGCTGCGCCGCGCCGGGGCGCGCGGGGGTGGTGTCGTTCACGACGGTCTGCGGGTCCTGCTCGGAGACCGCTTCCTGGTTGCCCTGGCCCGATCCGCCGCCCTCGGCTCCGCAGGCGGCCAGCGCCGCCGCCGCGATGATCGTCAGCAGGGACCGGCTCCGGGCGTGCATGCGCATGGTTCCTCCGGAAAGTGCGTGAGTGCGTGAGTGCGT
>DASTLD010000655.1:0-4183 GCA_035715345.1 Longimicrobium sp. | reverse complement strand
TTGTCCGCCGGGATGCCGGGCCCGTTGTCCGCCACGCGCACCACCGCGGAGAGCGCGTCGCGCTCCACGGAAAGCAGCAGGCGCGCGTCCGGCTGCCCCTCCATGGCCTCGCAGGCGTTGCGCACCAGGTTCTCCAGCGCCTGCCGCACGTAGTAGGCGTCCGCGAACACCACCGCCGGCTCCAGCCGCGCCGCGTCCACGCGCAGCCACGCCGCCTCGCGCGCCTCCGTGCCGGCCACCTGCCGCACCAGCTCGTGCAGGGCCAGCGGCTGGCGGTTGAGCGTGCGCTTGTTGCCGGAGGCGTAGACGGACAGCTCCTCCAGCATGTCCACCATGCGCTGCGACTCGCCCACGATGGCGTCCGCGATGTCGCGCCGGGCCGCCGGGTCCCCCACCAGCCGCTCGTCGTTGAGCATGTCCGAGTGCAGCACGATGATCTGCAGCGGGTTCTTGATCTGGTGCATGATGCGCGCGGTGGCCGTGCCCAGCGCGGACAGCTTCTCCTCCTCCGCGCGGCGGCGGTCGCTGCGGCGCACCAGCGTCACGATGACCCCGGCGGTGAACACCACCACGCTCACCACCACCACCACGCTCACCACGAAGAGCAGGCGGTTGGCCTGGAACGACTCGGCGGCCTGCGCGGCCAGGGCCAGGGTCATGCGACGGCGCGAAGAGAGAGGGCAGGGCTGGATGGGCGGTGCGATGAAGGGAACGCGGGCACGCGCGGGTCAGTCGTCCGGCGGGGCGGATTCGCCGCGGGCGCGGTTGGGCAGGCTGGAGACCACGAAGGCCACCGTCTCGCCCTTCTCCTCGCCCTCGGGCACCACCGTCTCCACGGTGATGCGGCGCACCACACCGCGCTCGTCGCGGAGCGTGACCTCGAACTCGATGCCCAGCTCCGGCGCCACGATGTGCGTGCGCACCTTGGGCCCGGGCGGCGCCTCCGCCCGTTCCGGGTTGCGCAGGAGGATCTTGGTGGACTGCCGCCCGCTGTCCAGGCCGCGGGCCACCTTGACCTGGTGGAGCCAGTCCGGCTGGTAGCCGATCAGGTAGCGATGCCCGTGCTGGTCCTCGCCCTGTCCTTCACGGTTGTGGCGTGCCATCCACCCCTCCGGTGCAGACGGTGCACCCTGCGGAACTTCCCCGTTCCCAATCTCCCCCCAACGCGCGCGGGATGTCAAGAATGTTCAGGCGCGCGTTACACGGCCGGCGCCGCGCCGCCGGCCGCGAGGGAGGTGAACGGGGTGATCGGGATTGGCGGCATCGGGGACGATGGACGGCCGCGCACCCTGCTCCACCGCCGTCCTCCGCAGCTCCCTGCCGGGTCAGATGGGGAACGGCACCGGCGTGAGCGACAGCGGAAAGGCCAGCAGCGTGGCGATGGCGACCGCGCGGCGCCGCGCGTCCAGGCGAAAGTGCGGGTCCACCACCGGGGGATGCCCCAGCCGCCCGCGGCCGATCACCAGGATGACCAGCGCCCAGAACCACCACCCGCCCCAGCCGAGCCCCATCGCCAGCAGCAGGAGCATGGTCAGCCGCGCCACCCACCGGTGCGCCCGCGGCCAGAGCGAGAAGGCGACGTGGCCTCCGTCGAGCTGCGACACCGGGAACAGGTTGAGCGCGGTGAAGAAGAAGCCGAACCACCCCGCGACGGCGACGGGGTGCAGGTGCACGAACCCCGCGTCGCGCAGCGGCGACAGCGCCAGCAGCGCGGAGAAGACGGGCGAGGCGCCCATGGGCAGCAGCGCGTCGCCCAGGATGATGCCCATGCGCACGCCGGAAAAGGGGGGCGTCGCGTACTCCCGGCTCAGCATCAACCCCACGAGGGTGACGGGGATGGAGAGGACGAAGCTGGCCAGCGGACCGGCGGCGCCCACGTCCAGCAGCACCGCGCGGTTGACCAGCGGCGAGCGCAGCCGGATGAACGCGCCGAAGGTGCCGATGGGGTTCAGGAACCAGGGCGCGGGGGCGAAGTACGGCGGCGAGACGTCCACCAGGTGGCGGCGGGCCAGGACGTAGTGGCCCAGTTCATGCCCGCCGAGCACGCCCATCATCACCACCGAGAATACCAGCCCGCCCAGCAGCGCCCCGGGTGCCACCCGGGTGGGCACGGACATGGCGAGCCACTCCGGCCCCGCCCGGCGCAGGGCCAGGGGGTCGTCGAACGCCAGCAGCGCGCCGGCGAACGCGGTGGTGAGCAGGGTCAGCGCCAGGAGCAGGGCGTGCACCCCCCAGCGCTCGCGCCGGCGGGGGCGCAGCCGGCGCACGAAGGTGAGCTCGGTCCCGTCGTCCCGGCGCTGCTGGTAGCGGCGGCCGGGCCAGGCCTCCAGCCAGGCCGCCACCTCCGGGTCGCGGGGAGACTGCTCCGGCGCCAGCAGCGCCTGCAGCACCTGCAGATCGTGAACCTCCACCACGCGCCAGGCGGCGAACGGCCCCGGCAGAGAGGGCACTTTTTTCTTGACCTCCGTGTATACGCTGCTTAGGTTGGGGCCACTGCACTCAGACCCTGGCCCGCACGACGACGCAGGACGCGGCACGCGCCCTGTCCTGGCTGCTTATCCCCCTTCAACGGAACGATTCAGCGTTCGCGGCCGCCGCACCAGCGGGAGCCGCGGGTCGCTTATCCTCATTCGGAGCGATGGACATCACGACCATTAAGTCCAAGAGCATCGCCGAGCTGCACGAGATGGCCGAGGGGCTCAACATCTCCAACTACTCGGGGCTCCGCAAGCAGGACCTCATCTACCGGATCGAGCAGAACCTGCTGGATTCGGAGGTCGTGCTGCGCGGGGAGGGCGTGCTCGAGGTGCTGCCGGAGGGCTACGGCTTCCTCCGCAGCCAGGACTGGAACTACCTGTACGGGCCGGACGACATCTACGTCTCGCCCAGCCAGATCAAGCGGTTCGACCTGCGCACCGGCGACACGGTGCT
The DNA here is from genome assembly GCA_035715345.1 of Longimicrobium sp. Taxonomy (GTDB): domain Bacteria; phylum Gemmatimonadota; class Gemmatimonadetes; order Longimicrobiales; family Longimicrobiaceae; genus Longimicrobium. Next base: position 1,252 of record DASTLD010000655.1, on the reverse strand, counting down.
GGGGCAGGTGCGCCCGCCCAAGGAGGGCGAGCGCTACCTGGCCCTGCTCAAGGTGGAGCGCGTCAACGGCGACGAGCCGGAGAAGGCCAAGCACCGCATCGCCTTCGACAACCTGCGCCCCCGCTACCCGGACGACCGCATCCGCGTGGAGAGCGCCAGCGGCGACCTGTCCATGCGGGTGATGGACCTGATTGCCCCCATCGGCAAGGGCCAGCGCGGGCTGATCGTGGCGCCGCCCAAGGCGGGCAAGACCATCCTGATGCAGAAGATCGCCAACGCGATCACGGAGAACCACCCGGAGGTGCACCTCATCGTGCTGCTGATCGACGAGCGGCCCGAGGAGGTGACGGACATGCAGGAGAACGTCAAGGCGGAGGTCATCAGCTCCACCTTCGACGAGCCGGCCGACCGCCACACCCAGGTGGCGGAGATGGTGCTGGAAAAGGCCAAGCGCCTGGTGGAGCACGGCCGCGACGTGGTGATCCTGCTGGACTCCATCACCCGCCTGGCGCGCGCCTACAACGTGACGGTGCCGCACTCGGGCAAGATCCTGTCGGGCGGCGTGGACGCCAACGCGCTGCACAAGCCCAAGCGCTTCTTCGGCGCGGCGCGCAACATCGAGGAGGGCGGCAGCCTCACCATCGTGGCCACGGCGCTGGTGGAGACGGGCAGCCGCATGGACGAGGTGATCTTCGAGGAGTTCAAGGGCACCGGCAACCTGGAGCTGGCCCTGGACCGCCACATCGCGGACAAGCGGATCTTCCCGGCCATCGACATCAACCGGTCCGGCACGCGCCGCGAGGACCTGCTGCTGAACGAGCTGGAGCTGACGCGGGTGTACCTGCTGCGCAACTTCCTCTCGGACATGCCGCCGGCGGAGGCCATCGACTTCCTGCTGAGCCGCATGCGCAAGACCAAGAACAACAAGGAGTTCCTGGACTCCATGGCCCGCGGCGGCTGACCGCGGGCACATCGCGGGACGACGAGAGGGCCGGCTCCCGATGCGGGGGCCGGCCCTCTTGGCGTCCTGATGGTGCGTGCAGGAGGTCCGCGAGCGTTGGCAGAGTGCCTCTCGTGCAGGGAGGCCCCCTCCCCAACCCCCTCCCCCACCTTCGGGGGAGGGGCTTTCCGCATACCGGTTGCGGCTCGCGCGAACGACCCTCCCCCCGGAACCGGAGGAAGGTCGCGACCATTCGCAGGTTCACGCGAGGCTCAGGACACCGAGGCGCGGGTGTAGCAGACGCCGTAGCCC
>DASTLD010000654.1:0-5855 GCA_035715345.1 Longimicrobium sp. | reverse complement strand
TTCACCACCCAGGCGCCGGCGTCCACGGTGGAGCCCGGCTGGGACGGCATGCAGGTGGGCACGGAGTTCACCCTGTCCGACAGCGTCACGGTCACCGGCTTCCGCTACTACAAGGCCAGCGGCGAGGCCGGATCCCACACCGCGCGGCTGTACCGGAGCAGCGGGACGCAGGTCGCCTCCAAGTCGTTCTCAGGCGGGACGTCCTCCGGCTGGCAGCGCGTCTCGGTCACGCCGTTTCCGCTGGCGCCGGGGACGTACGTGGTCACGGTCAACACCAACCTGTACCAGGCAAAGACCGGCGCGTACTTCGACGACGACGGGCCGATCTACCGCGAAGGGCTGGAGGCCACCGGCGGCCGCTACGGCTACCCCACCGGGCAGTTCCCGTCCTACAGCACCAGCGACGCCTTCTTCGTGGACCTGGTCTACGTCCCCTGAGCCCGGCGCGTGGGGGCGCGGAGCACGGCGGGCCTCACCCGGCGAGAGCCACTCCGCCAGGCGAGGCCCGTTTCCTCGATCGAATGTTTCCCGGATCTTATGGATCGCACAATTCCGATTATTATGGCCTTATAGGATCGCAAAACTCTTGTTCGGGAACGCGGCCGGCATCATACTACGCCTGACGGGCGCCCGCTCCGGACGCCCGCCGCGCGGCGCAGGGGCGGGGCCCGGCCCCACCCCACCGCCGCACCCCTTCGATGCTGGAGGCAACCATGAAGCGCTCGTTCCTCGCGGCCGCCGCCGCACTTGCCCTGGCCGCATGCTCCGACAGCGGCCCGCTGCTGCAGAAGCGGAGCCCGCCCGCCGACGCGAGCAAGTACATCGTGTGGAGTCCGAGCGACAGCATCTACACCAACCAGGTGCCGGAGAGCACGGGGTACGCCGGGCCCGACGGGTGGCAGGTGGGGACCGTGTTCACGGTGGACGACACGGTCCTGGTGATCGGCTTCAAGTACTACAAGGCGGTGGGCGAGACGGGCTCTCACACGGCCAGGCTGTACACCAGCGGGGGCACGCTCGTGGGCACCAGGGGGTTCACCGGCGAAACCGCGTCCGGCTGGCAGCGGACGATGCTCACGACCACGTTCAGCATCCCGCCGGGGACCTACGTGGTGACGGTGAACACGAACACGTACCAGGTGAAGTCCTTCGGCTGGTTCACCAACAACGGCCCCATCAGCCGCAGCCACCTGGAGGCCACGGGCGGCAAGTACGGCCAGCCCATCCACAGCTTCCCGGCCAGCGGCAGCGGCAGCTCGTTCTTCGTGGACGTGATCTACCGTCCGAAGCTGTGCAACACCACGACGGACAACCCCTGCCCGTGACCGCGGGCGGCTGACGCAAGGGGGCCGGCGGAGAAGGTCCCGCCGGCCCCGGCGCGGTCCGCATCCGCGGGTCGACAGGGAGCATGCCTGCCCATCATTCGTTCCGGCGCATCTCCCGCCGCTCCACGCAGCCACAAGCCATCGGGGAGAACGGCGTCACCATTCGAACGAGCAGGAGTAACCATGAATCACGCCATTTTCGCGGCGGCGGCCGTGCTCGCCCTCGGGGCCTGTTCGGACACCGGGCTCGGCGTGCAGCCCCGCACCCCATCCGACGGTCCCGGCCGGATGATCATCTGGCCGAAGCGCGACAGCATCTTCACGACCCAGGTCCCGGCGAGCGTGCTCTCCGCCGCACCCGGCTGGCAGGTGGGAACCGTGTTCACCACCGACGACACGGTGAAGGTGATCGCGTTCCGCTTCTACAAGGCGCCGGGGGAGATCGGATTGCACACGGCGAGGCTGTTCACGAGCAGCGGGACGTTGCTCGGTTCCAGGTCCTTCACGAACGAGACCCCCTGGGGCTGGCAGAAGACCAGCCTCACGGCGCCGTTCAACATCTCCCCGGGCACCTACGTGGTCACGGTGAACACCAACGCGTACCAGGTAAAGACGGGCGCGTACTTCCTCTACAACGGCCCCATCGTGCGCCATCACCTCACGGCCACCGGCGGAAGCTACGGCCAGCCCATCCACAGCTTCCCGTCGAGCGGCAGCAGCAGCGCGTTCTTCGTCGACATGATCTACGACTCGCCGTGGTAACCGGCCGCCGCCTGTGGCCTTCGCAGTCGACGGTCCGGGCCGCCCGGCGAGCGCGGCAGATGCGTTTCGCGACACGATTGCGGAGGGTGGGGCGGCCGGCGTACGTTCGGCGCACACCACGCGCGCGATGGCCGCGCGTCGCCATCCACCGGTTGAGGAGGAGGGAGCGATGGAAAAGGTTCGCCTGGACCTGGATGCGCTGGAGGCGGAGTCGTTCGCCGTGATGGACGAGGCCGCGGACGAGCAGGGGACGGTGGACGCCCACCAGCAGGGCCCCACCCGCCGCTGCCTGACCCCGGACTGCACTGCCGGCACGGACTGCCTCTAGCCGCCCGCCCGCACCACGTCGCCCGGCCGGAGCCCCTCCGGCCGGGCGATGTGCATCCTGCGCCCGCTCCCGCGTCATCGAGACCGTTGCCCGCCGGGCGCGGCGCGATTACCCTGGCCGGACCGCATCACCCGTCCCCGCCGTTCCATCCCCCCTCACCTCCCGACGTCCATGCCGCATCTCCCGCCGCTCCGCGCCCGCCGCGCCGCTCTGCCGTTCATCGCCGCCCTGGTCCTGGCGGGGTGCTCCGGCGGCGGCGGGGAGGAAGAGTTCACCGGCACGGTCGTCTACGACGTGGCCAGGACGGGAAGCGCACCGGACGGCGGCGTCACGCCGACCCGCGTGGCCGTGACGTGGGGGCGTGGCGGTGGGTTCCGCCTGGAGCAGACGGGGGGGCTCGGGGCCGGCGTGTTCATCGCCGACTTTCGCGACAGCACTTTCTTCGCGGTGGACAGCACCGAGCGCTACGCCTATCCCGCGCGCATCGTCGACTGGGACGCGGGGCCGGCAGCCGGCGCGGGGGCGGACTCCCTTACCCGGCCCGCCGAGGTGGAGCCCACGGACGAGGAGCGGACGATCGCGGGCCACCGGTGCCGCGTGCACCGCGTGGTCCGGAGCGGCGCGGTGCGCCCCCCCGCTTCGGCGCGGGTGTGCGTGGCCGAGGACATCCGGCCCCGCGCCTCGCGCTACGAGTTCATCCCGTTCGGAACGATGTCGTCCAGCTCGCCCCTCCCGCTGATGCTCGGCGTGCGCGAGGGGCTGCCGCTCTGGATGGAGGTGGCGGTGGAGGGCGTGGTCGTCACGTACCAGGCGGCGTCCGTCAGCCGGCGGGCTCCCGCCGCCTCCCGCTTTGCCGTGCCCAGGGGATACAGGATCTACCAGCAGCCGGCGAGCTGACCGGGCGCCCGCACACGCGATCTTGCCCGGCAGCCCGTGCGGCCGGGTGGTGTGCATCTTCCGCCCTCTCCCGCGTCATCGAGACCATTGCCCGCCTGGCGCGGCGCAGTTGCTCCTGCGCGGACCGCTGCTCCGCCCGCCGCGCATCTCCCCTCACTCCCCGGGATCTCCGATGCCGAACTTCAGCCCGTCCCACGTCCTTGCACCCGTCCCGCGCCCGCTCCGTGCCGTGCTGGTCGCCGCGCTGGCCGCCTGCACCGGCTCCGGCCAGGCCGCGGAGAAGGCCGCCGCGCGCCAGCCGGAGCCGTTCGTGGGCACGCTGGTCTACGAGGTGGGCGCCAGCGGCGGCAACGCGGAGGGCGTGGAGATGTTCCGCGCCGCCGGCCCGCAGCGCGAGACGGTGACCTGGGGCAGCGGCGGCAGGCTGCGCCTGGAGACGGTGGGGGGATGGATGGCGGGGGTCACCGTGGCGCGCTTCGCGGACAGCGCGTTCTTCGTGCTGGACACCGCCGCGCGCACCGCGGAGAAGGCCACGGTGCAGAGCCTGAACCTGGAGGACGCGCCGCCGGAGATGCGCGTGTTCATGGAGGCGCGCCTGGGCCCGGCGGAGGTGGAGCGCACGGACGAGGAGGGCACCTACGCCGGGCGCCGCTGCCGCATGTACACCGTCAGGAAGAGCAGCATGCTGCGCTCCGGCGCCACGGCACGTGCCTGCGTGGCGGAGGACGTGCGCGTGCGCCCCACCCGCTACAGCTTCCAGAACGGCGGCTTCGGGAGGATGGCGCCGCTGCCGCTGCAGTTCGGCATCCGCGAGGGCCTGCCGCTGATGCTGGAGGTCAACGAGCAGAACACCATCGTCACCTACCGCGCCGTCTCGCTCACGCCCGGCGAGCCGGCGGACTCGCTCTTCTCCGTCCCCGCCGGCTACACCGTTCCGGCCGACTCCGCGGGCTGACCCCCGCCGGGCGGCGGGCGCAGCGGCGCCAGGCGCACGATGCCGCGGCCCTCGGCGTCCTCGCCGCCCTGCACGGAGTCGTCGCAGAGGGCCAGCAGGCGGGTGCGCTGCTCGTCGGGCGTCAGGCCCGGCTCCGCCTCCAGCAGCAGCGCCAGCACCCCGGAGACGTGCGCGGCGGCCTGGCTGGTGCCGCAGCCCGTGGGCCCGAATCCGCCGCACGGCAGGCAGCTCTCCACCGGGTCTCCCGGGCCGCCGCCGGGGGCCACCAGGTCCGGGCAGCAGGCCTCCTTGCCCGCCACCGGGCCGCGCGCGCTGTAGCGCTCCACGCCCAGGCCGTCGCGGCCGGTGGCGCCCACCACGATGACCCCGCGCCGCCCCGCCGGCTCCGTCACCGTCCCCCGCTCCGGCCCGGTGTTGCCCGCGCTCTTGACGATGGTCATCCCCAGCGCCCAGGCGTTGTCGCACGCCAGCACCAGCCGCTCCGTGTGCTCCGGGGGCGACGCGCTGCACAGCGAGCAGTTGGCGATGTGCACGCCGTCCTCCAGCGCCTGCTGTAGCGCGCGGGCCAGGTCGAAGTCCGCCGCGTCGGGAAAGCCGGAGCCGCAGGTCAGCACCTTGTAGTTGTAGATCACCGCCTCCGGCGCCATGCCGAACAGGTCCGGCCCCGCCGCGCCGATGATGCCCGCCATGGCGGTGCCGTGCTTGCCCGGGTGGCCCCACGGCTCGCGCGTGTAGTTCATGCGGTGCACCACGCGGTCGCCGAAGGCGGGGTGCGAGCGGCTGACCTCGCTGTCCAGCACCCCCACCACCACGCCGCGCCCGCCGCAGTGGTGCGCCGCCCGGTGCTGCGCGGCGCCCACCGTCTGCGAGGTCACGCTCAGCTCCGCCCGCAGGCGCCCGGACACGCGGAAGCCGCGGACGCGCGGGTCCGCCGCCACGTCCGCCAGCCGCGCCGCGGCCGCCCTGCGCGGCCCGTCGCCGGCGGGCATGGCGGAGCGGTCCAGGGGAGACGCGGTGGCGACCGGGCCGGTGCGGATGGTCTGGTTGAGCCAGCACACGTCGCCCGGCGGGCCGGCCATGAGCCGGGCGCCGGGGAATGCCGGGGCCCCGGGCATGGCGTGGCGGATGTGGTCCACGATGGGGCCCATCGCCCGGTAGCACCGCTCCCGCATCTCCCGGACGTGCAGGTCGCGGAGCCGGGCGACGGGGTCGAGCAGCGCGTCCACGCGCGCGGCCAGCCCCGCCAGCCCGGAGGTGGAGAGGAGCTCCCGCGCCCCCCGCACGGCATCCACCCATCCCGGCAGCCGGCGGAGCTGCGCCGCCACCTCCGCGTGCCCCGGCGCGGGCAGCGGCTGCTCCTCCAGCTCGACCACCGGCCGCACGGCGGCGGGCCCCGCGCCGCGCAGCCGCGTGCGCGTCATGCCCGCCAGGGCGCGGCACAGCGCGTTGGTGGCCTTGGCGGCAAAGTCGGCTCCCATGCTGTGGTGCACCCACTCGCGGGCGCGCCGGGTGAGGTCGTCGTTCATCTTCTCGAGGAGTGGGGGACGCACCCCGCGCGCCGGGCGGCGCGCGGGGCAGGGCGGGGCGG
>DASTLD010000653.1:0-4929 GCA_035715345.1 Longimicrobium sp. | reverse complement strand
AACGAGCGGGGAGGGGGCCTCCGCCCACGCGAGGCACCCTACCCCGCTCTCGAGATGCCGTGTATGCCCCAGCCCCCGCCCTACCGCTGCGGCAGCGCCAGCCCGAAGGTGAACGCCGGTGTCGGCGGCTTCTCGGCGGGGTCGATCATCACCCGCGCAAAGAAGAGGGTGAAGCGGATGCCCACGCCGACGTTCTGCACCCACCCCGGCTTGTCGTCCCGGTTCCACGCGCCGCCGATCGCGTGCACCACCTCGCCGAACGGCGACCCCAGCAGCGGCACCACGATCGCCTGGAACGGCACCGCGTAGGCGCTCTCCACGAACACCAGGTTCTCGCCGCGGAAGTGGGCGATGCCCAGCGTGGGCAGCGTCCCCGATCCCCCCAGGATGCCCTGGCGCTGGGGCGGCGCGACCGTGTGCCCCGCCGACCCCATCCCCCTGAAGCGCACCCGCAGCGTCTGCACGCGCTTGATGAACGCGAAGTAGACGCCGTCCACCACGATCTGCCCCAGCTCGTCGTCGGACCCGGGCACCTGCCAGGCGTGCTCCATCATCACGTCCGCGTCGAAGCGCGAGGTGCGGGCCCGCCAGTGGTACTCGAAGCCCGCCAGCAGGGAGGTGATGGTCCCCTCCGCGGCGGCGGGATTCTCGCGCTCCAGGCCCTCGCGGCCGAACAGCGCCCACGGCCCCTGCGCCGCAAGCGCCCGGTCGTGCGAGCGCTGCAGCCCGACGCGCGGCCCCAGCCACGACTCGCCCGCGATCAGCGGCTTGCCCACCGGGCGCTCCAGCGTCACCCGCACCAGGTCGCTGTCCCAGTAGTCGCGGTAGTCGTCGCCGAAGGTGGCCGCGCGCACGGAGTTGGACACGTCGTCGCGGATCCAGCGGTCGTTGGTGCGCGTCGCCCGGCTGGCCTCGGCGCGGAGTTGGAAGTTCTCCACCCCCAGCGGCAGCGAGGCGCGCACTCCCCCGCCCCAGTGGTTCTCCTGCTCGAAGCGGTACGACGCCCACGCCGTCAGCCGCGGCCCCTCCGCGTCGCGCGTGGGGAGGAGGGTGGCCGCCGCGCCGAGCGTGAGCCCGTTGACGCGGTCGTAGGTCGGCAGCGTCACGGGGCCGGGCGAGATCAGCGGGTCGGCCGGCGGCGGCGTCACCTCCACTGCCGCGGCGTACCGTCCGCCGCCGGTGGGCTGCGTCTCCACGCGGACCTGCGCGCGCGGATCGGCGTGCACGATCTCGCCCACCGCGGCCAGGCCCGACGGGTACACGCCGCCGCCCAGTACCGCGATGGGCCCGGGGACAACGGCGCCGGGGCGGACGAACAGGTCGCCGCCGAGCACCGCCACCGCGCCGTCCACGATCCCCTCCAGCCGCACCTCCGCGTCGTAGATGACCAGGTCGCCGGTGATGCGCGTGTCCCTGGGGAGGATGGTGTCGCGGTCGATCCAGGTGTAGGCGTTGCGGGCCAGGATGTCGCGGACGATGCGGGCGGCGCGGTCGCTCTCGTCGCCGGTGATGCGCACCTGCTGCGCGGCCGCCGGCGACAGCGCCAGCAGCAGCAGAGGGAGGAGGAAGAGCAGGCGCCGGGGGAGCGTCACAGCGCCAGGAAGTTGCGCAGGAGCTCGCGCCCGTGCTCGCTGGCGATGGATTCGGGGTGGAACTGCACGCCCCACACGGGATGCTCGCGGTGGCGCACGGCCTGGATCTCGTCCTCCCACCCCTCCTCCTCCGTCCACGCCACCGCCTCCAGCTCCGCGGGCAGCGTCGATGGCTCGATGATGAGCGAGTGGTAGCGCGCCACGGTGAACGGCGACGGCACGCCGTGGAAGATGCCCTGGGCCGTGTGGCGGATGGGCGATGTCTTGCCGTGCATGACCCGCCGCGCGCGCACCACGTCGCCGCCGTACGCCGCGCCGATGGACTGGTGGCCCAGGCAGACGCCCAGGATGGGCGTGGTGGGGCCCAGCTCGCGGATCACGTCCACGGACACGCCGGCCTCCGCAGGCGTGCACGGCCCCGGCGAGACGACGATGCGCTCCGGCCCCAGCGCGCGGATCTGCTCCACGCTCAGCTCGTCGTTGCGCCGCACCTGCATGTCCGCGCCCAGCTCGCCCAGGTACTGGACGAGATTGAACGTGAAGCTGTCGTAGTTATCGATCACCAGGATCATGAGATACCTACTATCACCCAGTCTCCGGCGCAGGAGGCAGCAGGGCGCGTAGCGCCGTCAACAGCCCAGGCACGTCGTCTTCGACGGTGGTCCAGATCCTTACCCAGTCCACGCGCTGATAGTCGTGGACCAGCACATTCCGCATCCCGATGATCTTCTTCCACGGCAGCTCGGGATGGGCAGCGCGGAATTCGAGAGAGACGCGGCTGGCCGCTTCGCCGATCAGCTCCAGCGCCTTGGAAACCCCGTACTGCTCGAACGCGTCCGCTTCCAGCCGGTCGCGCGACATGGCAGGCAGCCGCTGGACCAGGTTCTCGGCAGCGCGCAGCATGTTCCACAGGTGCGCTGCGTCGCGTGACTCAGGCTGCACGGTAGAGCACCTCGTGGTTGTGCAGCACGTGATGCCGCACGAACGGGTTCTTCAGCGCGCGCTTCTCCACCAGGTCCACCCTGCGCCCGAACAGCTCCGCGAGCTCGTCCTGCATCTCCACGAAATGGAACAGCGACAGCCGCGCGCCCCGGGCGAACTCCACCAGGACGTCCACGTCACTGTCCTCCCGGAAATCGTCGCGCAGCACGGAGCCGAACAGCGCGAGCTCGGCGACGTTCCATCTCCGGCAGAACGCCTCGATGTCGTCTCGGTCCAGGTGGACGTTCACGCGTTTCCTCCCCCGCTGCGTGGCGGTCTCGACAATCACACGTCGTGCCACGCGCCTGCCCGCGTGACCGTGCCGGAACGTATCGGACGCGGCCGCCGTGGCACAAGCGTAAAGAAGCTCCCCCGCGCCAGTTCAGCCGCGAGGGAGCATTGCCATGAGTGGCGCCCGCTACGGCCGGATCACGAAGCCGATGCCGAGGCGCATGAACGCGCCGGGGTCGCCCTCGGACTGCTCGCCCATGATCTTCACCACCGCGGCGGTGGGCTGCACCGCGAACGAGGAGGCGAACGGGAGGTCGATCCCCACGCCCAAGCTGAGCATCGGGTACCATCCGGTGTCCGGCACGCTCGCGCCCTCCCACATGCAGCCCAGCTCCGGCGTGCAGCGGTCGATCACCGCCTGCCGCTCGTCGGACGCCACGTGCAGCGCGCCGGCCCCGAGCTGCAGGAACACGTTCGGATCACCCGGCCGCACGCGGAACACGCGCGACGACAGCTCCAGTGCGAGCGCCGTCACCCCGGGCGTCATGCTGTCCTCGGCCGCGTAGCTGGCGTTCACCCCGACGGAGATGATCGGCTTGCCGGGGAACAGCAGGCCGGCGCGCACGGAAGTGCCCCCGTTCTCCGGGGGCGCGTTGAAGCTGCTGCCGAACCCCAGGGTCCAGTGCGACAGCTCGGCGCCCAGCTCCAGGCGCGGCGTGCGGCGCTGCGCCTGGAGCGGCACGGCGGCAAGGACCAGCATCAGCGCGAGAACGAAGCGCATCGTACGAATCGGTGTTGGGTGTCGGTCGCCGCCGCGCATCGTGGCGGCGAGGGTCACTGGACGGTGAACGGGACCGAGAGCTCGGTGCGGTCCCACGACAGGCGCAGCACGCCGCCCTGGCCGCCCGCGGGCTCCACCGCGATGGTGAAGCGCTCGACGGGCTCCGCCAGGTCGCGCCGCTGGAGCTGGACGCGGCCCAGGTCGCGGCTGCGGTCGTAGCTGGTGCCGTTCTGGCCCGTCTGCTCGTTGATGATCAGCCAGCCGCCGCTCGGCTCGGGCACCGAGAACAGCGTGTACTCGCCCGGCGGCACGACGAGGAACGCACCGCCGCCGCCCACGTGCAGCGTGCGTGAGGTGGAGAAGTGCGTGGCGCGGTTGGCGCCCGTCCGCCACACCTGCCCCCACGGGACCACGCCGCCGAAGATCTGCCGGCCGCGCTTGGACGGCGTGCCGTAGTCCACCACGATGGCGGCGCCGGCCACGTTGGCCTCCGCGCGGCCGCGGCCGGACAGCTCGCCCAGCCCCTGCCCCGCGCGGTCCGCCGCGGCCCAGCGCCGCGCCACGTCCTCCAGCTCCGTGTAGCCGGTACGCGTCACCACCACCTTGCGCGTGGTCCCGGCCGCGTCGAGCCACAGCAGGTGCCCCTGCGCGTCCACACGCGCCACGGACGGCCCGCGCAGCGGGTGCGTGAGCCGCCACTGGTCCGCCCCAATGGGCTCCACACGGAAGTCCATCGCGCGGCCGCCGCTCAGCAGCGGCTGCGTGCCCGGGTTCTGCCGGACCGCGCGCTCCAGCACCAGCTCGAACGGCCAGTGCACCAGGTCAACGAACGGGAGCGCCGCCGCGCCCGCCTGCACCTGCACAGTGCGCGTGCTGTCGCCCTCGATCACCGTGCGCGTCCAGCCCGCCGCCGTCGCCTCGAACACCTCGGCCCGCAGCGGTCTGCCGTCCGGCGCGGCGGGGTCGAAGATGCGCTCTTCGAAGCGCCGCATGGTCCCGTCCGGCGCCAGCTCCAGCACGTAGCGGCGCAGCGTGGTCCGCGGCGCGCGCACCACCGCCTCCGCCACCACACGGCCCGGCGTGCGCGCCCAGCGCTCGATGGCCAGCGTGTCGTTGCCCAACACCGTCACCAGCCCCGCGTACTCCTCCGGCAGCGAGTCGGTGACCGGCACATTCACGGACACCGGTCCCGGGATCACCTCGGGGGGCGAACCCGGACCGGCGCATGCGGCAAGCGCCATCGCCAGCAGCAGCGCGGCCAGCGAGCGGCGCGGGAAAGAGTTCACGATCGGTCGCATGCTTCCGGCTCCTCGTGGGCTCTCGGGTTGGGCGATTGGATCCGGG
>DASTLD010000652.1:0-10353 GCA_035715345.1 Longimicrobium sp. | reverse complement strand
GCACGCCCGCGATGCAGGCCGCCGCGTACTCGCCGAGCGAGTGCCCGATGACGGCATCGGGGACGATGCCCCAGCTCATCCACAGCTTCGCGAGCGCGTAGTCCACGACGAAGACGGCCGGCTGCGCCAGCTCCGTACGGTTCAGCCGCTCCGCCGCCGCATCGGGCTGGGCGCTCCTGCCCAGCATGGCCCGCAGGTCCACGCCGCCGGCGGGCGCGTCGGAGGGCGCATCGCCGGGAAAGAGGACCTCGCGCAGGTCCAGGCCCAGGCGCGGGCGCAGGATCTCCGCGCAGCGGTCCACCTCGGCGCGGAAGACGCGCTCCGCCTCGTACAGGCCGCGCGCCATGTTGGGGTAGTGATCGCCCAGGCCGGGGAAAAGGAAGGCGACCGTGCGGCTGCCGCCCTCCACCACCCCGCCGGCGATGCGCTCCGGCACGCTCCCGCGCAGCAGCGCCGCCGCGTCCTCGCCCGCGCGGACGGCGAGCGTGCGCCGGTGCGGGAACGCGCGCCGGCCCTCGCGCAGCGTGAAGGCCACGTCCGCCAGCGGCAGCTCCGGGTGCGCGGCCAGGTGGTCCGCCAGGCGCCGCGCCGCCTCGTCCAGCGCGCGCGGGCCGCGCGCCGAGAGGGTGAGGAGCTGCCACGGGCGCGACGGGCCGGACGGTTCCGGCTCCGGCACCTCTTCCAGCACCAGGTGCGCGTTGGTGCCGCCGATGCCGAACGAGCTGACGCCGGCGCGGCGCGGATGCCCGTCCGCCTTCCACGGCTCCAGGCGCGCGGCCACGTGGAACGGGCTGCTGGCGAAGTCGATCTTGGGGTTGGGCGTCTCGAAGTGCGTGGTGGGCGGGATCTCGCGGTGCTCCAGCGCCAGCACCGTCTTGATCAGCCCGGCCACGCCCGCCGCCGTGTCCAGGTGGCCGATGCTGGTCTTGACCGAGCCGACCGCGCAGTAGCCGGTGCGGTCGGTGGAGGCGCGGAAAGCGCGCGTCAGGGCGGCGATCTCGATGGTGTCGCCCAGGTCCGTGCCGGTGCCATGCGCCTCCACGTAGCCGATGGTGTCCGGCTCCACCCCCGCGGCGGCGATGGCCTCGGTGATGACGGTGGCCTGCCCCTCCACGCCGGGCGCGGTGTAGGCCACCTTGGCGGCGCCGTCGTTGTTGATGGCGGAGCCCTTGATGACCGCGCGGACGGGGTCGCCGTCGCGCACCGCGTCCGCCAGGCGTTTGAGCACCACCACGCCCACGCCGCTGCCGGACAGCGGGCCGGCGGAGCGCGCGTCGAAGGCGCGGCAGCTCCCGTCCGGCGACACCACGCCGCCGGGCGAGTACATGTAGCCGCTGTCCTGCGGGATCAGCACGGACGCGCCGCCCGCGAGGGCCAGGTCGCTCTCGCCGCCCAGCAGGCTCTGCACGGCCAGGTGCACGGCCACCAGCGAGGTGGAGCAGGCGGTCTGCACGTTCACGCTGGGACCGCGCAGGTCCAGCTTGTACGAGGTGCGCGTGGCCAGGAAGTCCTTGCCGCCGGCCAGGTTGGCCTGCAGCCCTCCGATCGAGGCCATCAGCGCGGCGTTGGGCAGCAGGTGCTGCTCGGTGTAGCCGCTGCTGCCCGCGCCCGCGTACACGCCCACGCGGCCGCGCACCGCCTCGGGCACGTAGCCGGCGTCCTCCAGCGCCTCCCACGCGCACTCCAGGAAGATGCGGTGGCCGGGCTCCAGCAGCTCGGCCTCGCGCGGGCTGTAGCCGAAGAAGCCGGCGTCGAAGTGCTGCACGTCGCGCAGCTTGCCGCTGGCGCGGACGTAGTGCGGGTTGCGCAGCAGCTCGTCCGGCACGCCGGCGGCGCGCAGGTCGTCCTCGCTGAAGCGGGTGATGGCGTCGCGGCCGGCGCGGAGGTTGGACCAGAACGCGTCCACGTCGTCGGCGCCGGGAAAGCGGCCGGACATGCCGATGATGGCCACGTCGAACTCCCCCGCCGCCGAGTCGTCGAAGGCGTGCTCGCCGGCCTGCGGATCCGCCGCCATCTCCCTGTCGTGCTCGAGCTGCTCGGTCATGCTATCCCTCACACCTGCTCGGATCGGTAAAGCGAAATTCCAGACACGTATCTGCAAGCGAAGGCTCGTGTGTGGTGCGGGTGGCTGGCGCAGGCGGCGCCCCCACCCGCTCGCTTAGGCTCGCACCCTCCCCCAAGTCTGGGGGAGGGTTGATGCATGTGCAGGCGGCATCGTGCGTTGCGAGCCGCGCCTCATACGCGGAGGCCCCCTCCCCGGCTCGGTCCTCGCCGACCCTCCCCCAACTTCGGGGGAGGGTTGGTGGCCTGCGCGCTGAGCCACCCGCCCCGCAGTTCAGGTCTCCCCCTCTCCACGCGCCCCGTGCACCGGCCCTCGCGTAGCACCGGCCTTCGGCGGGCGCGGGGGGAGGGGGCCGGGGGGTGGGGCCTCCCGCGGTAGAAGCCCGCCCGTTCGCCGGCCTGGCTCCCGCAGTTCTCTGCGTCCTCTGCGTCTCTGCGTGAGAAATGCAGTTCTCCGCCTCTCCGCGTGGGCCAGGCAGTCAGATCGTGCTCGTCCCCAGCATCTCCTGCTGCCGCTGGAGCTGGCGCTCGAGCTGCTTCTTGCCCGTCAGGTACTGCACCGGCCACCACTGCTCCTCCCACCCCAGCTGCGCCGCCGCGTGCTGCGTCCAGTTGGGGTCCGCCAGGTGCGGCCGCGCCAGCGCGCACAGGTCCGCCCGCCCCGCGGCCACGATCCCGTTCACCTGGTCCGGCTCCGTGATGTTGCCCACCGCGATGGTCGGCACCCCCGCCTCGTTGCGGATGCGGTCGCTGTACGGCGTCTGGAACATGCGCCCGTACACCGGCTTCGCGTCCGGGCTGGTCTGCCCCGTGGAGACGTGGATGATGTCCGCGCCGGCCTCCGCGAACGCGCGCGCCACCGCCACCGCGTCGTCGCCGCTGATGCCGTCCTCCACCCAGTCGGTGGCGCTGATGCGGACGGACATCGGACGTTCCCGCGGCCAGGCCGCGCGCATGGCGGCGAACACCTCCACCGGGTAGCGCAGGCGCGCCTCCAGGCAGCCGCCGTACTCGTCCGTGCGGCGGTTGCTGAGGGGGGTGATGAAGCTCGACAGCAGGTAGCCGTGCGCGCAGTGCAGCTCCACCATGTCGAAGCCCGCCTCCGCCGCCATCTCCACGGCGCGGACGTGCTCGTCGCGCACGCGGTCCATGTCGGCGCGCGTCATCTCCCGCGGCACCAGGTTGCGCGGGCCCCAGGGGACGGCGCTGGGGGCCATCACCTCCCATCCCCCCTCCTCCAGCGGCTCGTCCATCCCCTCCCACATCCGCCTGGTCGCGCCCTTGCGCCCGCTGTGGCCGAGCTGCAGGCAGATGCGCGCCGGCGACCACTCGTGCACGAAGCCCACGATGCGCCGCCACGCCGCCAGGTGCTCCGGCGCGTACATCCCGGTGCAGCCCAGCGAGATGCGCCCCTCCGGCGAAACGCAGGTCATCTCCGTGAACACCAGCCCCGCCCCGCCCATCGCCCTGGACCCCAGGTGCACCAGGTGGAAGTCGTTGGGCACGCCGTCCGTGGCCGAGTACATGTCCATCGGCGACACCACGACGCGGTTGGGCAGCGTCATCTCCCGCAGCCGGAAGGGCGTCAGCATGGGCGGGGGGCAGCGCGGCGGCTCCTGCCCCGTGGCCTTCGCGGCGAACCAGCGCTCCACGCCGCCCAGGTAGCGCGCGTCGCGCAGGCGCAGGTTCTCGTGGCTCACGCGCTGGCTGCGGGTCAGCAGCGAGTAGGCGAACTGCTCCGGCGGCAGGTGCACGTAGCGGCGGACGTTCTCGAACCACTCCATGGAGTTGCGCGCCGCGTTCTGCAGCCGCAGCGCCTCCGTGCGCCGCTCCTCCTGGTAGCGCGCCAGCTTCCCCTCCAGCCCGCCGTCCTCGCCCAGGATGCGCGCCAGGGAGATGGCGTCCTCCATCGCGAGCTTGGTCCCGCTGCCGATGGAGAAGTGCGCCGTGTGCGCCGCGTCGCCGATGAGGGCCACGGGGGCGACGGCGCCGTCCATCGTGCTCCAGCGCTCGTTGCTGACCCGTGTGAAGCGCAGCCAGGGCGAGCGCAGGTGCGGCGCGTTGCTCACCAGCGCGTGGCCGTCCAGCCAGGGCGCGAACATGGCCTCGCACGCGGCGACGGTCTGTGCCTCGTCCATGGCGTCGAAGCCCGCCGCGCGCCACGAGCGCTCGTCGCACTCCACGATGAACGCGCTGTGCTCCTCGTCGTAGCGGTACGCGTGCGCCTGGAAGACGCCGTGCTCGTTCTCGACGAAGCAGAAGGTGAAGGCGTCGAATCGCTTGCTGGTCCCCAGCCAGACGTACGGCGCCTTCCGCACGTCCAGGTCGGGGCGGAAGCGGTCGGCGTACTTCGCGCGGACGCGGCTGTTGACCCCGTCCGCGGCGACCACCAGGTCGGGGGAAAGCTCCGCGAGCCCGGCGTCGTCGGGGACGTCGGTGCGGAAGCGCAGGTCCACGCCCAGGGCGGCGGCGCGCTGCTGGAGGATGTCGAGCAGCTTCTGGCGGGCGATGCCGCTGAACCCGTGGCCGCCGGAGGTGATGGTGGCGCCGCGGAAGTGGATGTCGATGTCGTCCCAGTGCGCGAACGCGTCCGCGATGGCGCCGTAGCTCTCGGGATCGGCCTCGCGCAGGTTGCCCAGCGTCTGGTCGGAGAAGACGACGCCCCAGCCGAAGGTGTCGTCCGGGGCGTTGCGCTCCAGGACGGTCACCCGGTGCGCGGGGTGGGACTTCTTGAGCAGGAGGGACAGGTACAGCCCGGCGGGCCCGCCGCCGATCACGACGACCTTCACGCAGACGCCTCCGGCGGGGAACGGATGGGTGCGCGGGCACAGCCTGCCGCGGGCCGCAGTCTAACGCGCCCGCCGCACCCCGCGAAAGAGCGGATGAACCGAAGATCGTGCGGTGAGACGTGCCGCAGACCTTTCCCTGTAGCACGATTGTGCGTACAATTGTGCTACACCAGGCGACGAGGAGACAAGGCGATGAAGTTCATCAGCATCCGTGAGCTGCGAAACGAATCTGCGCGCATTCAGCGCACGGTCGCCGAGGAAAGCGTCACGCTGACGTCCAACGGAAAGCCGTTCGCGCTGCTGGTCGGCCTGTCCGAAGGCGAGGATCCCGGCGAGATGGAACGGCTGATCCTCCAGGCGCGAGCGCAGCAGGCGATCTCGCGCATGCGAAAGCGGGCCCGGGAGCTTGGCCTGGACCGTCTGTCCGCGGAGGACATCGACGCCGAGATCCGTGCTGCCCGGACGGAGCGGAAGCGTTGAGGGTCGTTCTTGACACCAACGTGGTCGTCTCCGGCCTCCTCTCACCTGGCGGGCCCTCCGGGCGAATCCTCGACCTCGTCGCCGGGGGTAAGCTGACAGTCGTGTACGACGACCGCATCATCGGCGAGTACGAGGAAGTCCTGGCGCGGCCCCGGCTGGCGATTCCGGTGGAGATCGCGGCCACCCTTCTCGCGCTCATCGAACGGACGGGTGTGCTGGTGCCCGCCGCGCCGCTTCACGTGCCGATTCCGGACGTGGACGATCTGCCCTTTTTGGAAGTCGCGGCGGAAGGCGCGGCTGTGCTGATCACAGGGAACCGCCGACACTTCGATGAAGCCGCATCCAGCGTTGGTGTGACCGTCGTGTCGCCAGCCGAGTTCTTGGGATTGCACCGCGGCGAGCGGAACTGAAGATGATCAACCAACTGCGCCGCCTGTTCGCGCACATGAGGTGGGCGGACGAGCGGGTGATGGAGGCGCTGCGGCGTGCGGAGACGATCCCGCCTCAGGCACTGGAGATCTACGCGCACCTGCTGGCGGCGGAGCACGTGTGGCTGTCGCGGCTGCGGGGCCAGGCGCCGCGGCTGGCGGTGTGGCCGGTCCTGTCTCCGGACGAGTGCGCCGTGCTCGCTGCGGAGAACGAGGCGGGGTTCGACGCGTATTTGGACGAGCTGGGAGCGGAGGATGCGACCCGTTCCATCGCCTACCGCAACAGCGCGGGCGATGCGTTCGAATCGCGCGTCGACGACGTGCTGCTGCACGTGGCGACGCACGGCGCCTATCACCGCGGCCAGGTGGCCCTGCTGCTGCGCCAGGCCGGCGCCGAGCCCGCCGCCACGGACTACATCGCCTGGGCGCGCGGGGCGCCCGCCGCGCGGCGCACGTAGCGGCGGCGCGCTGAAACCATCGCCCGCAGCCAGCGTACTCGCACCGCGTTGCAGGACACACCATCCCGCACTCATGACCTCGATGAACACGCATCCCGAGCCCTCCAGCCCCGAGCGCGCGAGCACCGCCGCGCGCTTCTCTCCGCGGCGGTGGGTGGCGGGCACGTGGGGCGGCGCGGTCAAGGCGATGGCGCTGATCATCGCGGGCAGCACCGTGGTCGGCATCGCGGCGGCCAGGGGGCTGCTGCAGTCGCCGCTCGTCCCGACGCTGATCGTGCTGGCGATGTTCGCAGCCCTCGCGCGCTACGTGTACCGATTCGTGCGCCGCGGGCGCGTGGGCCGGCGGGCGGGGCGGCACGCGCGGCGGCTGGTGCGCGAGTACGGCGGCGGCACGTACGGCGCGGTGGCGCTCGGCACCTGGCTCTTCCTGGAGGCACGCGCGCTCGCCGCGGACTGGGGTACGTCGACGGGAGTGTGGGACTTCCTGCAGGACCGCTCCCTGACCTGGCTGCTGGGATTCAGCGCCGACTCCATCCTCAACGCCGTGTTCGCCAGCATCTGGCCGTCGCTGGCGCTGCAGCGCTTCGGCTTCTGGCTCGCGGCCGGGGCGGTGGCGGCCACCTTCCTGGCGGACGCGGCCCTGCGCCGCCTGTTGGGCGCGCGCCGGCGCCGCCGCCTGGCCGCGGCGTGAGCGGCGCCGCATCGCGCCCGCTGTGGACGTGCCCCGAGTGCGGGCGCGCGTTCGCCAACCGCAATCAGCAGCACGCGTGCGGGCGGCATTCGCTCGAAGCGCACTTCGCCGGCAGGGACCCGCGCATCCGGGCGCTGTTCGACGCCTTCCTGGCGCGCATCCACGAGATCGGCCCGGTGACGGTGCTGCCGGAGAAGACGCGCATCGCCTTCCAGACGCGCATGTCGTTCGCGCAGCTGTCGCCCGGGCGCGCGTGGGTGGACGGGCACCTGGTGCTGGCGCGGCGCGTGGAGCATCCCGTCTTCCGCCGCATCGACACCATCTCCCAGCGCAACCACGTGCACCACTTCCGTCTGGCGGACGAGGCGGACATCACTCCCGACCTGCTCGGCTTCCTGCGCGAGGCCTACGACGTCGGCGAGCAGAAGCACCTGGCGCGCTGATGCCCCCGCGCCGGTCCGAAACAGCCCCTCGCCGCGACTGATCCCGCGGGCGGGAGACGATCAGCCGCAGGGGGCGAGGATGGCGGCTTCGCGCAGCGTCAGCGGTGCATCGTGCAGCAGCTCGTAGTCGCCGCCCCCGGTCCGGCGGTACTCCGCGACGAACACGTGCCGGCACTCGGGCCGCGCGCACTGGAACGCGAAGTCCACGCTCTCGTCACCGGGCTGGGTGGCGTGCGCGGACAGCCGCCGCGGCTCCGTGTGCCGCGCGCAGACCGGGCAGGCGGCGGGCAGCTCCACGAAGGTGCGCACGGCGCCGGTGCCGTCGAAGCGCGCCAGCAGGTGGGTAAAGGACAGCATCGTCGTGCTCCGGTGGATGGGGTGCTCCGGGATACCGGGCGAATCTACCGCCGCGCCGCTCCGGCGGGTGTCGGGCAAAGGCGGCGGCCGCGCGGGGAGATGCCCGGACGCCGTCGTCCCCGGGCCGTCCGCATCGGCCCTCGTCAGAGCCGCGCCGGGCGGAGCGTTCTTCCGCATCTTCCGACGATGCAAATCCTACCGCCGCCCCGCCCGCTTGCGGCGTCAGAACGGTCTCTCCCGCGTAACGAGGACGCCATGAACCCGCGAAGCCGCTCCGTCTCCCTGGCCGCGCTGGCCCTGCTGCTGGCCGCCTGCGAAGGCAACACGTTCGAGACCAGGCACCTGGCCAACCTCACGCTGGACGCACTGGGCGACGAGGCGCAGCTCGCGACGCAGATCCCCGGCTCCAACACGTCCGCGCTGTGGGAGAGCGACCGCCCCGAGATCGTCAGCGTGGACGCGGAGGGCGTGGTCACGGCCGTGGGGCACGGCACGGCCAACCTGGAGTCGCGGCGGGGCTCGCACCACGCGCAGGCCACGGTCATCGTCCGCGCGCCCATGCAGGTGGCCCTGTCGCAGGTGGGCGTAACGGTGCTGGGCGCCGGCCAGGAGCGCCTGAGCGTGCACCTGGACAACACCGGCGGCCGCGGCGTCTACCGCCTGGAGGTGTGGGGCGTCACCGCCCCCGGCGAGACGACCCGCTGGCTGCAGACCGCGTGGACCGCCGCCACCTTCGACCTGGACGCCACCGTACAGCACACCTTCGCCACGTCCACCGGGGGCACGACGTCCGCGTCGCACTGGGTGGTGGTGGAGTACCAGCCGCACGGCTACGATACCACCACGCGTGCCTGCCTGGGCCTGCCCGGCGCCGTCGGCACCTGCCCGGTCTGAGCCTTCATGGCGAGGGGGTTGAATCGTCGCCCCCCTCGCCTGCCCTTCTCATGACAGCACATATCCGTGCGAGAGAATCATCACCCTTGCGGATTAGCACGACCGTTCGTATCATCCTACCATGAGCAAGGGAACCCTCACCCGTGAGCGCATCCTCGGGCAGGCGATGCGGATCGCCAGCACCGACGGGCTGAACGGCCTGACCATCGGCGGGCTGGCGGACGTGCTGGAGATGTCCAAGAGCGGGCTGTTCGCGCACTTCCGCTCCAAGGAAGAGCTGCAGCTCCAGGTGCTGGATGCCGCCGCGGACCGCTTCCGGGCCACGGTGGTGGAGCCCGCCCTCGCCGCGCCCGGCGGGGAGCCCCGGCTGCGCGAGCTGTTCAACCGCTGGATGACGTGGGCGGAGGCGGCGGGCATGCCCGGCGGCTGCGTGTTCGTGCAGGCGGGCGTGGAGCTGGACGACCAGGAGGGCCCCGTCCGCGACCGGCTGGTGGAGAGCCAGCGCGACTGGATGGAATCGCTGGAGCTGTTCGCCGCCGGCGCCGTCAAGCGCGGCCACTTCCGCACGGACGTGGACCCCGCCCTCTTCGGGTTCCAGCTCCAGGGCATCATGCTCGCCTGGCACCGCGCGCACCGCCTGCTGCGCGATCCCGATGCCACCGCCCGCGCCCGCGCCGCCTTCGAGGCGCTGGTCGCCTCCGCTCGTCCCTCGATCCCCCAACCCGGAGCCTGAGCCATGGCCGCGCATCCCGCCGTCGCCTCGCAGGAGATTAGCACGAACGATCGTGCACAACCTCTCGCGCTTCACCTGGTCCGCCTGTGGTTCCGCGGGCTCTCCGCGGTGGCGCCGCGGCTCGCGGAGCGGCACGCGGCACGGCTGTTCTTCTCGCCGCGCAGGCGCCCGCGCCGGCCGGCGGTGCGGCTGGCGGGCGCGCCGGGCGATGCGTTCACCGTGCGCGCGGGCGGCGACCGCGTGGCGTGCTGGAGCTGGGGGCGCGGGCCGGCCGTGCTGTTCGTGCACGGCTGGGACGGCACCTCGCACGACTGGGAGGCCATGGCGGCGGAGGTGCTTGCCGCCGGGTACCGGGTGGTGCTGTTCGACCTGCCCGCACATGGCAGCTCGCGCGGGCGCACCACGGCGCTGCCGGACATCGTGCGGGTGATGCACGCCATCGCGCACGAGCTGGCGCCCTCGCCCGGCGGACGGTTCGAGCCGCTGGAGGCGGTGGTGGGCCACTCGTTCGGCGGCGCCGCGGCCGCGCTGGCCCTGCGCGACGGCCTGCTCGCGCGGCGTGCGGTGCTGATCGCGCCCGTCGCCGACCCGCCCGCGTGGGTCCATCACGTGGCGGAGATGTTCGGCCTGGACCGTGCGCGCACCGCCGGGATGATGGAGCACGTGCGCCGCCGCGCCGGCGGCGACCTGTCGCGCGTGGACGTGGTGCGCGCCGCGGGGGAGATCGGCATTCCCGCGCTGATCGTGCACGACCCGCGCGACCGCGCCGTGCCCTACGAGGGCGGGCGCGCCCTCGCCCGCGCCTGGCGCGGCGCCCGCTTCGTGCGCGCGGACGGCCTGGGCCACCGCGGCATCCTCCGCGACCCGGAGCTCGTGGCCGCGGTGGCCGGGTTCGTCGGCGGCGCGGACGCCGGCCCGAACCAGGTGCGGGCCGCGGCGGCCTGACGGCGCGGGACCAGGCGTTTGTGAGCGGCGGCGGCGGCGTTAGGTTTGACGCCGCCGCCGTCGCCGCTTTCCCC
>DASTLD010000651.1:0-5639 GCA_035715345.1 Longimicrobium sp. | reverse complement strand
CGGCACCTTCTCCGGCGGCGCGGCGGCGGCGGGGGGAGGCGGGAGCGGCGTGGGAGTCCCGGCCGCGGGCGTGGACGCGGGGGATGCGGGCGGGGGGGCGGCACCGGTCGCGCGCGAGACCAGGTCGCGCAATGCCTCGCGGAGCGGCGAGCCGGGGACGGTGGCGGACGCGACCCCCGCCACGCCGAGCAGGAGCAGCGCGGCGCGCCGCACCGGGAGCCGGCGGAAGCGGTGCGCCGCGGCGGGCGCCGCCGCGCCGTCCGCGGCGTCGGAGACGGGGAGGATGAGCTCCTCGCCGGCCGCGCGGCGGGCGGTGATGCGCTCCCAGGTGTGCGGGGGCGGGGCCAGCGTGGAGGCCCGGCGGATCCCGTCGCGCAGGGCGCGCATGGCGGCCAGGTGGGCGCGGCACTCGGGGCACCCCGCCAGGTGCGCGGCCGTACGGCGGGCCTCGGCTGCCGGGGCCTCGTCGTCGCCGAAGGCGCGCAGCGCGTCGAGCGGGGGATGGGGGGGCGCGCGCATCAGGAGGCCCGGGTGTGGAGGAGGTTCCAGGCGCGCGACAGGCGCACGGCGGCGTTCTGCGGGGTGATTCCCAGCATCCCGCCGATCTCGGCGTGGGAGTAGCCCTCGATCTCCTTGAGCACGAACACGGCGCGGAGCCCGTCCGGCAGCCGCTGCAGCGCGCGCTGTGCGGTGATGCGGTCCACCGGGTCCGCCTGGCCGGGGGCGGCGGGGTCGCCGGCGGCGTCCAGGGCGTCCTCGCGCAGGGCGCCGCGGCTGCGCAGCCGCATCAGCGCCACGCGGGCGGCCACGCGCCCCAGCCACGCGCCGAAGCGGCCGCGCTCGTCGTAGGCGCGCAGGGCGCGGGGCAGGCCCACGAACACGTCCTGCACCACGTCCTCCGCGTCCTCGCGCGAGCCGGTGAGCCGGAACGCGAGCGAGTAGACGGCGCCGGCATGCCGGGCGTAGAGCTGGCCCAGCGCGTCGGTGCTGCCCTGGCGGACGTCCGCCAGGAGAGCCGTCTCGGAGCCGGGGGGCTGTTCCTTCAAGAGGTGCATGCGTGCGGTCGCCACGGAGAAGGGGTGGCCTTCACTCCTTCCAATGCGCGGCGGTGCGGAAAGCTAACAGCGGGCCCTCACCCTGCGTGCCCCGCCGGCGCGCGACTCCGTCGCGTCCGGCGCGGCACGCTGTCCCTCTCCCACAAACTGCGTGGGAGAGGGAGAAGGCTGGTGCGCGCTGCGATCTGCCGTGTGTCGTCTGCCCCGCGTAGAGACGCCCCGGCGGGGCGTCTCTACCATGGAAATGCGATGGTCTGCGCCACCTCGTACGGCACTCTCCGGTTCAGTCCGCGCAGGCGGACTTCGTGTTTTCTCAGGCGCGGTTTCAACCGCCGGCGCGAGGGCGGGCGTCGTGCTCCACCGACGGCGTCACGCGGAACCGAACGCACCGACTCCCTCCTCGGCATCATGCACCGCGCCCCTCCCCGGCATCCGGAGAGGGGCTCGTTTCACATCACCCACAGCCGCGATGGCGACTGGCGCGGCCGCGATGCGCTACTGGCGCGGCCAGACGTTGTTGGCGCGGTCGATGTCGGGGAACTCGTTGCGCGCGTCGATCTCCACCCGCGTGATGGGCGACGCGGAGGTGGTGGGGAGGGTGATGGTCACGCTCCGCGCGCCGCGCAGCCACGTCTGCACCGGCACCTCCAGCGTCTCCGTGCCGCCGTTCTCGCGCGTCACGGTGACGCGGGCGGGCATGGGGGCATCGCCCAAGTCCTCGATGACGATGCTGGCGCCGCGGCGGTCCACCGCCACGCTGCGGACGGCCTGGTCCAGCGTCCACGTCTCGTAGAACCACGTCCTCCAGAACCAGTCCAGGTCTTCGCCCGCCGCGGCCTCCATCGTGTTGAAGAAGTCCCACGGCTGCGGCTTCTTCCACGCCCAGTCGCGCAGGAACTGCTTCCACCCGCGCTCGAACCGCGCCTGCCCCATCACCCCGCGCAGCGACGCGAAGGCGATGGCCGGCTTGGGGTAGCTGGCCGTGCCGTACGCCCCCCCGCTGTAGTGGAAGTCACTGCGGCGCATGATCTCGCCCTCGCCGCCGGTGCGCGCGAAGCCCAGGTACGCGCCGCGGTCCTCCAACTCCGGCGTGCTGCCGGGGAAGTAGTCCTCGCGCGCGCGGGCCTCGTGGAAGGTGGTCATGCCCTCGTCCATCCACCCGAAGCGCCGCTCGTCCACGCCCACGATCATCGGCACCCACATGTGCGCCAGCTCGTGCGCCACCACGTAGTACAGCGCGCTGTCGCCGCAGGTGTTGTACGCGCCGATCAGCGTCATCATCGGGTACTCCATCCCCCCGCCGATGATGCCCTCGCCCTCCACCGCCGTCATGTGCGGCCAGGGGTAGGGGATGCCCGTGTACTGCGAAAGGTAGCGGATGGAGTGCGCGGCGTACGCGGCCGCGTTGGCCCAGCGCGGCGCCAGCGGCCGCCAGATGGCGTTGATGAGCGTGTAGTCCGTGGCCCCGTCGCCGTCGCGGTCGCCCACGGGGGTGCGCGTCGCGTCCCAGGTCACGTTGCGCGCGACGGTGAACGCCACGTCGCGCACGCCGCGCGAGCGGAAGCGCCACGCGGGCACGTCCGTGCGCGCCGGCATGGGCCGCGCGAAGTCCGCCGGCGTCAGCACGTGCACCACCGAATCGCTGGCCGCCGCCGTGCGCAGCCGCTCGGCGAAGGGGCCGGGGAGCGCGTCGGCGGCGTTGAGCAGCTCGCCGGTGCCCATCACCACCCACCCCTGCGGCGCCTCCACGGTCAGGTCGTAGTTGGCGAAGTCCGAGTAGAACTCCGCCGTGCCGCGGAAGGGGTCGGGGTGCCAGCCGAGCACGTCGTCGTACACGGCCACCTGGGGATACCAGTAGGCCAGGTAGAAGAAGTCGTCGTTGCTCCACCCCATGCGCCCGCCGCCGCCCGCCTGCGGGATGCGGAAGCCCCACTCGATGGCGATGCTCGCGCTCGCGCCCGGCGCCACCGGCGCGGGCGGGGTGATGACCATGCGCGTGCCGTCGACCGTGTAGCCCTCGCCCGCGGCGAGCGTGCGGCCGTCGACCACCACGCGCCGCAGCTCCACGCCGCCGGTGATCTCCGCCGGCTCGTTGCGCACCACGCCGGGGGCGTGGTGGTTCATGGTCAGGTCCAGGTGCAGCCGGTCCAGCGCGTCGGGAGAGCGGTTGTGGTAGACGATGGTGCCGCTGCCCTCCAGCCGCTTCTGCGCCGGGTCGATGCGGGCGCGCAGCGTGTAGTCCGCCGTGTTCTGCCAGTAGCGCGGCCCCGGCGCCCCGGTCGGCGTGCGCGTGCCGTTGGCGATTGCGCGCTGGAAGCCCGCCGGCGGCGCGACGGGGTAGGGGATGGGCCGCTCGATGCGCGCCGGCTCGGGCGCGGGGCCGGCGGTGCGCCCGGGCACGCAGCCCGCGAGCGCGGCGGTGGCGATGAATAGCGCTGGAGCCCAACGCTGCATTGGCATCTCTCCGTGGTTTACGTGGTCCGCGCCGAACGTAGAGCCGCGCCGGTGCGCGATGCAAGAACAGGACAGCCGTGACCGCGCGATAGATCGGGGGTATGCGCTGTAAAGCTAGTCGCGATACATTGGAGAGCGTCTGCAGAACCCCGCGACCCGAGGAGCACAGATGGGTGTCCCCGCCGTCGATCTCACGAAAGTACCACACCAGCTCAGCGATCTGGTGGACGAAGCCGCGCGCGCAGGCGAGGTCGTGCTGACGCGTGACGGCGAGGCCGTCGCGAAGATCATCCCGCTGCACCCGGCCCGCGCGCCGCGCCGACCGGGTAGCGCGCGCGGGTTGATCGTCCACATGGCCGATGATTTCGACGCAACACCGGACGACTTTAAGGAATACCTCTGATCGTGTCGCTCCTCCTCGACACGCACGCCTTCCTGTGGTTCATCGAAGGTGATCCGCGCCTGAGCCGGGCCGCCGCCGAGCGCATCGCGGATCCTGAGACCCGCGTGTGCGTCAGCGTCGTCAGCGCGTGGGAGATCGTCATCAAGCAGCGCACCGGGAAGCTCGAGCTCGGACAGCCCATCGCGGAGTGGTGGACCACGCACGTGGCGGCGAACGCGTTCGAAGTGCTCCCCATCACTGAGCAAGACGTTCTGGCGGTCGATCCCCTCCCGCTCCATCATCGCGACCCGTTCGACCGCGTCCTGGTGGCGCAGGCACTGACCAACGGTCTGAGCCTGGTCAGCGCCGACGCCGCCTTCGCGGCATACCCGGTGGCCTGTATCTGGTAGCCTCACACGCGAAAACAGCCCCTCCCCCGAAGTTGGGGGAGGGGCAGCGAGGCACGAGCGGGGAGGGGGCCTCCGCGGTCGAGAGGCACCCGGCTCAGACGCGCGAAACTACTCGCTCGCCTGCACCCCGGGCGCCGCACCGAAGGCCAGCGCCGCGTTGATGCCCCCGAAGCCGAAGGAGTTGGAGATGATGGCGCGGGGGCGCATCTCCACCCCCTCGCCGGTCACGTAGTCCAGGTCGCAGCCCTCGCCGCGGCACTCCAGGTTCAGCGTGGGCGGCACCCACCCACGCTGCAGCGACAGCGCACTGATGGCCGCCTCGATGGCCCCCGTGGCGCCCAGGCAGTGCGCGTGGTACCCCTTGGTGCCGCTCACGCGCAGCCGGTCCGCGTGCCCGCCGAACACGTCGCGGATGACCCGCGTCTCCGTGCTGTCGTTGAGCGGCGTGGACGAGCCGTGCGCGTTGACCACGTCCACGTCCTCCGGCCGCAGCCCGCCGCTGCGCAGCGCGTCGCGCATTGCGCGCGCGGCCTGGCTGCCGTCCGGCCGCGGGGCCGTCATGTGGTGCGCGTCGTTGCTGGTGCCGTATCCCAGCAGCTCCGCGTAGATCGTCGCGCCGCGGGCAATGGCGTGCTCCATCTCCTCCAGCACCAGCACCGCGGCGCCCTCGCCCATCACGAAGCCGTCCCGGTCCGCGTCGAACGGGCGGCTGGCGCGGGCCGGGTCGTCGTTGCGCGTGGACATGGCGCGGATGATGGCGAACGCGCCGTAGCACAGCGGCGCCAGCGGGGCCTCCACGCCGCCCGCCAGCACCACGTCCGCCTCGCCCAGGCGGATGGCGCGCAAGCCGTCGCCGATGGCCATGGCGCCGGACGCGCAGCTCATCCCGTTGGTGGAGTTGGGGCCGCTGAAGCCGAACTCGATGGCCACGTTGCACGACGCCGCGCCGTTGAACACCACCAGCGCCAGCAGCGGGTCCACCCCGCGCACGCCCTTGTGGACGTAGCCCGTGAACTGGTCCTCGCCGTACGCCACGCCGCCCAGCGCGCTCCCCATCAGCACGCCGACGCGCTCCGGGTCCTCCGCGGACGGGTCGATCCCGGCGTCGTCCAGCGCCTGCCGGCTGGCGGCGATGGAGAACTGCGCGTAGCGCTCGGTGCGCTTCACCCGCTGCCGGTCCATGAAGTCGGCGGGGTCGAAGTCGTTGACCTGGGCGGCCAGGTGCGAGCGGAAGGGCGAGGGATCGAAGCGGTCGATCTTCTGCACGGCGCTCTCGCGGCGGCGCAGCCCATCCCACAGCCCCTCCACCCCGTTGCCGATGGGGGTGATGCAGCCGAT
>DASTLD010000650.1:0-8016 GCA_035715345.1 Longimicrobium sp. | reverse complement strand
GGCGACGGCCGGCGGGGGCGATGGCGCCGGCGCCTCCGCGACGGGCGCGGGCGCGGAGAGCGGCGCATCCTCCGCCCGCCCTGCAATCATCCCCACGGCAAAGCTGGCCGCGAGCGCCGCGGCGGAGGCGGCCCAGCGCAGCACGCGCCCGCGCCGGCGCGCCGCCAGCTCGTCCGCGAGCGCGGCCTGGAGCGCGGCGGCCACGTCTCCCTCGATGCGCGACCAGATGGCGTCGAGCGGGGGATCGCCCGGCGCGTGGTACGACCGCGCGGCGGCGTCGATGCGGCGGTCCAGCGCGTCGGGCTCCGTCATCCCTTCCACTCCTCCCCCAGGTCGTGCAGCTCCTCGCGCAGCCGGGCGCGGGCGCGCAGCAGGATCACCTTCGAGTTGGCCTCCGAGATGCCCAGCATGGCCGCCACTTCCGCGTGCGAGTACCCCTCCAGCGCGTGCAACACGAACACGCCGCGCGCCCGCTCCGGCAGCGCGTCGATGGCCGCGTGCACGCGCTCCACGTCGCGCGGCTCCACCGGGTGCGATGCGGGCTCGTCCACGTCCGCCAGCGCCACCTCGCGGGCCGCGCGGCGGCGGAGGGTGCGCAACGCGTTGAGCGAGACGGAGACGGCGATGGACCGCAGCCAGGCGCCGAACGCCTCGCCGCGGAAGTCGCCCAGGCGCTGGAAGGCGCGCACGAAGGTGTCCTGCACCACCTCTTCCGCGCGCGCCGCGTCTCCCGCGAAGCGGCAGGCGATGCGGTACACGCGCGGGGCGTGGGCGTCGTACAGCTCGCGCGCGGCGCGCACGTCGCCGCGGCGGGCGCGCTCCACGCGCGCGCGGTCCGCGTCCGGCTCCGCCGCGGTCACGCCGGCCGGCCTGCCCATCCCCTCGCCATGCGTCTCCCGGTTCCGGCTGCGCATCCCGGCCTTCACATCTCCAGACACCGCGGGACAGGCGGAGGTTACACGGGCGCGGCGGCACGGGACAGGCTGGCCTAATCGCCTGCGCAGCCTTATCTTGGTCCGCCCAGCCCCCGCCGGGTTCCCGGCGGCCCGCAGCACCCCGTCCGCAAGCCCCCTCCGTGCACGCAACCGCCGCTCCCGGCGCCCCCGCGGCGCCGCACGCGCCGCCCAACCGCCTGCTGGCGCTCACCGCGCTGTTCTACGCCGTGTTCCTGGGCGTCTGGGCCTACCAGACCGCCACGGGCATCGAGGCCGTCGGCACCCGCTGGGCGCTCTTCACCAGCGCCATCCTGCTCTACTGCGCGCTGTCGCTGGCCGCCGTCTGGCGCCGGCCGGACAACCCGCAGGTCAGCGTGTTCGTGGCCACGGGGGTCTCCATCGTGGCCACCATCATCTGGCCGCTGCCGTCGTTCGACGCCGGGTACAGCGCGGCGTGGGTGGCGGAGCTGAGCATCTTCTGCCTGGTATACACGCTGCCGGTGGCGCTCTTCGTCCACATGGCGGCCATGATCCCGCGCCCGCAGGAGGGCGTGCTGCGGCACCGCTGGGTGCTGCCCGCGGCGTACGGCTTCGCGGTGGTCTCCGCGCTGGCGTCAATCGTCCCGTACGTGAACGCCCTGCACCCCTTCCTGCCCTGGGAGTGGTCGCTGGACCAGGTGTTCGCGTACGACCGCAAGCTCAACTACGCCACCAACCTGGCCGGCGGGCTGGCCTGCCTGGCCCTGCTGGGGCGGGCGGTGCTGCGCGAGCAGGCGCCGGAGGCGCGGCGGCAGGCGGCGGTGGTGTTCGTGGGGCTGATCCCCTGGACGTTCCGCCAGGGGCGCAAGCTGGTGTTCCCGCTGCCGGACCACCTGGAGCGCATCACCAACATCCTGAGCCCCGTCACCATCCTGGCGTTCGCGATCAGCTTCTTCATCGCCATCACGGGGTTCCAGCTCTTCAGCCTGGGCCCGGTGATGCGCAAGAGCGCGGTCTACGCCATCACCACCACGCTGCTGGGCGCGGCGGGGTACGCGGCGGCGGTCGTCGCGGGCATCGTGGTGAGCGACGCGCTGGGCGTGCAGCACGCGCTGTGGGCGGAGGCGCTGGTGCTGGTGACCATCGGCGTGGCCTACCAGCCGGTGCTGGTGTTCATCAGCCACGCCTTCGACCGCTTCTTCTATCCGGAGAAGCAGGAGCTGCGGGGGCTGCAGCGCAGCCTGCTGCCGGAGCTGGCGGAGCTGACGGGACTGGGCGCCACCACGCGGCACCTGACGCAGATCCTGGTGGCCCGGCTGCGGGTGCGCTCCGCCGCGCTGGTGCTGGCGGACGAGGGGCGCGACTTCTACCGCGTGCGCGCCGTGGCGGGCGAGCCGGAGCGCGTCGGCGCGGCGGTGGCGGGGGTGGTGACGCGCCAGGCGCTGGACCGCCTGTGGCCCGGCCCCGGGCGCCCCGTGCGCGTGCGGCGCCGCGGCGGGCAGGGCGAGCCGGCGGAGGTGGCGCGCACGCTGGACCTGCTGGGCGCGCGCTACCTGGTGCCGGTGGAGCACCGGGGCGAGCTGGCGGGCATCATCACCCTGGGCGACACGGTGTCGGGGACGGAGTTCGACGCGCGCGACTTCGAGAGCCTGGAGATGCTGGCGCAGGGCGTGTCGGCCATGGTGGAGAACGCGCGGCTCTTCGGCCTGGCCACGCACGACCACCTGACCGGCCTGGCGCACCGCCGGGTGTTCGAGGAGCGGCTGGAGCACGAGCTGCAGCGCGCGCGGCGGCACTACCGGCCGTTCGCGGTGGGCGTGGCGGACGTGGACGACTTCAAGCGCGTCAACGACACGCTGGGCCACCACGCGGGCGACCAGGTGCTGCGGCGGCTGGCGGCGGTGCTGGCGGACCAGGGGCGGGGCATCGACGTCGTGGCCCGCTACGGTGGCGAGGAGTTCGCGCTGCTGCTGCCGGAGACGGACGAGGACGGCGCGCGCTGCTTCGGCGAGCGGCTGGTCCGGACGGTCCGCGACGCCCCCGTGCCCGCCGGCGAGCGGGTGACGGTGAGCGCGGGCTTCTTCGTGGTGCGCGCGGAGGACGTGGCGCTGGAGCCGGCCGAGCTGGTGCGCCGCGCCGACGCCGCCCTCTACGCCGCCAAGCGCGCCGGCAAGGACCGGGTCCAGGTCGACGCGCGGGAAGCGGCGGTCGTGTAGAGTACGGGAAAAGAATTTCACGCAGAGGGCGCGGAGGTTAAAAAGAGAGGACGCAGAGAACGGATCGGTAGTTCTCTGCGTCCTCTCCGTTCAACCTCCGCGTCCTCTGCGTGATGCTTTTGGATGTGTGGACGGAGCGCGTGCCGCGGGGTAGATTGGGACGTGCGATGACATCCGGTTCCCCGTACGGAAAACAGGGACATGCTGGTCGTGATGAGGCACGACGCGACGGAGCAGGACGTGGCCGCCGTCGTGAGGACGATAGAGGAGATGGGCTACGAGGCGCGGCCCATGCCGGGCAAGCAGCGCACCGCCATCGGGCTGGTGGGCAACGACGGCAAGGTCAACGCCGACCGCATCGAGGCCCTGAGCGGCGTGCTGGAGATCATCCACGTCTCCCAGCCCTACAAGCAGGTCAGCCGCGAGTGGCGCGAAGAGCCCACCGTCGTGGCGCTGGACAACGGCACCCGCATCGGCGCCGGCGACGTGGCGGTCATGGCCGGGCCCTGCTCCGTGGAGTCCGAGGCGCAGATCATCGGCATCGCCCACCGCCTGCGCGACGCCGGCGCCACCATCCTGCGCGGCGGCGCCTTCAAGCCCCGCACCTCGCCCTACTCGTTCCAGGGGATGGGAGAGGCGGGCCTGAAGCTGCTCGCCAAGGCGCGGCAGGAGACGGGGATGGCCATCGTGACCGAGGCCATCGACCCCGAGAGCCTGGACCTCGTGGCGGAGTACGCCGACATCGTGCAGATCGGCGCGCGCAACATGCAGAACTTCTCGCTGCTGCGCCGCGCCGGCCGCACCGGGCGCCCCATCCTGCTCAAGCGGGGGATGGCGGCCACCGTCAAGGACCTGCTCCTCTCCGCCGAGTACGTGCTGGCGGAGGGCAACGGCAGCGTCATCCTGTGCGAGCGCGGCGTGCGCGGCTTCGACACGCACACGCGCAACCTGCTGGACCTGACCGCCATCCCCGTGGTCAAGTCGCTCTCGCACCTGCCCATCATCGCGGACCCCAGCCACGGCACCGGGCTGCGCGCCAAGGTGATCCCCATGGCGCGCGCGGCGGTGGCCGCCGGGGCGGACGGGCTGATGATCGAGGTGCACCCGGACCCGGAGCGCGCCCTGTCCGACGGCGCCCAGTCGCTCTACCCCGACCAGTTCGAGGAGCTCATGCAGCAGATCGCCGTGATCGCCGAGGCGATCGGGCGCCGCCTGGTGCCGCCGCTGGGCCGCGAGGCCCCGCGCGCGGTCCAGATCGCGTAGGTGGCCAACAAGCCGCTCGGAGATCGCGGAGAGCAGCTGGCGGCGGACCATCTGAGCGGTACCGGATGGACAGTGCTGGGACGCAACTACCGGATGGGACACAAGGAGATCGACCTCGTCGCGCGCCGCGGCGAGGTCGTCGCGTTCGTGGAGGTCAAGACGC
This sequence comes from Longimicrobium sp., assembly GCA_035715345.1. GTDB lineage: Bacteria > Gemmatimonadota > Gemmatimonadetes > Longimicrobiales > Longimicrobiaceae > Longimicrobium. Next base: position 3,460 of record DASTLD010000650.1, on the reverse strand, counting down.
GCGCGGGGTACGGCTTCGGGCACCCGCTGGAGAGCATCACCTGGAAGAAGCGGCGCGAGATCGCGCAGGTGGCCGCGGCGTGGATCGAGCGCCACGGCCTGCCGGGCGACGTCTACCGCTTCGATGCCGTCGCCGTCCTGCTCCCCGCCGGCGGCAGCCCGCTGATCGAGCACGTGGAGGACGCCTGGCGGATGTAGGCTCGCATGCCGCCGGCGCGCCGGCTCAGTGCACCGCGGGCCGCACGGTCTCCAGGTCCACGCCGGAGTCCGCGGTGGCCAGGGCGTCGTTGCGGTCCGCCGGCTCGCGCAGGAGCTGGTAGAGGAGGATCGCGCCGAACGTGGCGGTGCCGATGCCGCCCACGGAGAACCCACCCAGCTTGAGCACCAGGTCGCCCGCGCCGATGGTCAGCGTGACCGCGGCCGTCACCAGGTTGCGGCTGTTGGAGAAGTCCACCCGGTTCTGCACCCAGATGCGCCCGCCGGTGGCCGCGATCAGCCCGAACAGCACCACGGACAGCCCGCCCAGCACCGGGCCCGGGATGGTCCCCACCAGCGCCCCGAACTTGGGCGACATCCCCATCACCACCGCCGCGACCCCCGCCACCACGAAGATGAGCGTGGAGTAGATGCGCGTCACCGCCATCACCCCGATGTTCTCGGCGTACGTCGTCACGCCCGTGCCGCCGCCGGACCCGGCCACCATGCACGCCAGCCCGTCGCCCAGGAAGGCGCGGCCCAGGTAGCGGTCCAGCGACTGCCCCGTCATGGCGCCCACCGCCTTGACGTGCCCCAGGTTCTCCGCCACCAGCACCAGCGCCGCCGGGGCAAAGAGCAGCGCCGTGTCCCAGCGGAAGACGGGGCGCGTGAAGTCGGGGAAGCCGATCCACGCCGCCTCACCCAGGGGCGCGAAGTCGACCGCGGGCCCCATCCCCATGCCGTTGGCCAGCACCAGGTACAGCAGGTAGCCGATGATGCCGCCCAGCAGGATGGGCACCCGCCGCAGCAGCCCGGGCGCGTAGACGGCCACCGCGCCCGTCGCCAGCACCGTCGCCAGCCCGATCCCCGTGTCGAAGCCGCTGCCGCTGATGGCGCGCACGGCCACCGGCGCCAGGTTCAGCCCGATCACCGCCACCACCGAGCCCGTCACGACGGGGGGCATCAGCCGCTCGATCCACCGGTACCCCGTGCCCATCACCACCAGGCCGATGAGGGCGTACAGGGCGCCCGCCGCGATGATGCCGCCCAGCGCCACGCCGAGGTTGGGGTTCGGGCCGCGGCCGGCGTACCCCGTGGCCGCCAGCGTGACCGCCACGAAGGCGAAGCTGCTGCCCAGGTAGCTGGGCACCCTGCCGCCCACGACCACGAAGAAGAGCAGCGTCCCGATCCCCGAGAAGAAGACGGAGGTGTTGGGATCGAAGCCCATGAGGATGGGCACCAGCACCGTGGCGCCGAACATGGCGAACACGTGCTGCAGCCCCACCACCAGCGTCTGCCCCCACGGCAGGCGCTCCTCGGGGCCGATCACCCCCCCGGCGACGGGGGTCCAGCGCGGGAAAAAGCTTTCGCGTACGGGCGAGGGCATGGATGGGTCGATGGGGAGGACGTGGAGGCACCGCGGGCGGGAAGCGATAAGCAACACACCGGACGCGGCCCGCGCAAGACCGTCGCGTGGACTCGCGGGCGGGGCGCCGACCCGGTGACGATCCCCGGCGGAGAGCGGATCGCAGCACGAGACGCTTGCGGTCCACGCATCCCCCGGCTATATACAACCACATGGTTGCACATCACCCGCTCACCGATGGGGAGATCGACCGCGTCTTCCACGCCCTCGCCGACGCGACGCGACGGGACATCGTCGCGCGGGTGCTGGCGGGGGAGCAGGCGTCGATCTCCGCGCTCGCCGCCCGGTACGAGATGTCCTTCGCGGCGGTGCAGAAGCACGTCGCCGTCCTGGAAGGGGCGGGACTGGTGACCAAGCAGGCGCAGGGCCGCGAGCGCATCGTCCGCGGCAACCCGGAGCGGATCGCGCGCGCGCGCGAGCTGCTCGGCCAGCTAGAGGAGCTGTGGAAGGCCCGCTTCAGCCAGATCGACGCCCTGTTCCCCGACACCCGTTCCCAGGAGTAAGCCATGCCCATCACGTCCGTCTCCTCCGACACGAACGCGCTCACCCTCACCGTCGTCGGCGACTATCCCGTGCCGGTCGAGCGCCTGTGGCAGGCGTACGCCGACCCGCGGCAGCTGGAGCGGTTCTGGGGGCCGGAGACGTGGCCCGCCACCTTCACCCGCCACGACATGGAGGTCGGCGGCCGCTCGGAGTACTCCATGACCGGGCCGGACGGCAGCACTTCGCGCGGCTGGTGGCGCTTTCTCGCGGTGGAGCCGGGGCGCCGCATGGAGGTGGAGGACGGTTTCGCGCACGAGGACGGAACCCCGAACGACGCGATGCCGTCTATGCGGATGGCCTTCACCTTCGAGCCCACCGCCACCGGCTCGCGCTTCACCAGCGTGACCCGCTTCCCCAGCCTGGAGGCGATGCAGCAGCTGGTGGAGATGGGGATGGAGGAGGGGCTGCGCTCGGCGATGGGGCAGCTCGACGGCGTGCTGGCCGAGCCCGCCCCGCTCGCGGCGCAGCGCGCCGGCTGACCGGAGCGGCAGCGGGAAAGGGCCGGGCCCCCGCGCGGGAGCCCGGCCCTTTCTCGTTTCACCGCCGTGCCCGGCCCCGCCCTCGACCCGGCCCGTGTACTCCTCGCAAACCGTGGTGCGGGCAGACGGGGACCCACGATGCATCGATAACCGGCGCCCGCCCTGCTCAATCGACTGCACGCCGCGGGTATGCTAGTTTTTTACACTTGACGTCGTATTCCGGTAGGGTATGTTACGGGGTCCGTCTGCAGGGCCTCGCCACGAAAGGGCCCCATGTTCGACGTCGCCTGCTGGAAGCCGCCGTTCGCCGCGGACTCGCTCGCGGGGTTCGGCCCGCCCGACGCCCTGGCCCCCGCGCCCGGCGACGTGGTGCTGGTGCGTCTGACCGCGCCGCTGCAGGACGAGACGACCGGGGCGGAGCCGCACCCGCTGGTGGAGCTGGTGCACGAGCTGCGCGTGCGCTGCTCCGCGTGCCCGGTGGTGCTGTGGATTCCCCACGCGCCGCCGCAGGTGCTGATCGACGCGGTGCGGGCGGGCACCCAGGCGCAGGTGCGCGCCATCCTGGGCGGCGAGCCGCCGGACCCGGGGCTGCTGCGCGCCCAGCTGACCCACCCCGGCGGCCTGAGCACCTTCGTGCTGCGCTGGGCCAGCGACGCGGGGTACCTGCCCCCCGGCGTGGAGCAGGAGGACGTGCGCGAGCTGCTGGACGCGCCGCCCTCCGTCCGCACCCTGCAGCGCCTGTCGCTGCAGCGGCAGGTGGCGGCGCGCACCTGGCGCAGCCGGCTTCAGCAGCTGGGCCTGCCCAACCCCCACGCCTG
>DASTLD010000649.1:0-4664 GCA_035715345.1 Longimicrobium sp. | reverse complement strand
TGCCACGACGGCACCGACGCGCGTGTAGCCGATCAGCTCGAGCGCGCGTGCGAGCGGGTCGGCGACCGCGAGCTCGGTATACGGCACCATGCCGGTAATCACGGCGCCGACTATGACGTAGATCAACGTGCAGATCGCCAGACCACCCAGAATCCCGAGCGGCAGGTTACGTTGCGGATTGTAGGTTTCTTCGGCCGCCGTCGAGATCGCGTCGAACCCGATGTAGGCGAAGAATACGATCGCCGCGCCCTGATGAATCCCGCGCCACCCGTTCGGCGCGAACGGCTTGTAGTTCCCCGGATCGATGTGCATGGCGCCCAGCACCACGAAGAGCCCGAGCACCAGCAGCTTGACCACCACCATGATGTTGTTGGCCCGCGCGCTCTCGCGCACGCCCAGCATCAGCACCCAGGTGATCAGCGCCACGATCATGAACGCCGGGATGTTGATCAGCACCGGCATGCCCAGGAACTGCGGCGCCGTGTCCAGCAGCGCGCGCACCTCGGGGTCGCTGCTCTTGATGACGGCGCGGTATCCGTGCGTCATCCAGTCCGGCAGGTGGATGCCGAAGCCGCTGAGCATGGAGCTGAAGTAGCCGCTCCACGCCACCGCCACGGCCACGTTGCCCACCGCGTACTCCAGGATCAGGTCCCAGCCGATGATCCAGGCGATGAGCTCGCCGAGCGTGGCGTAGCTGTAGGCGTACGCGCTGCCGGCCTGGGGGATCATGGAGGCCAGCTCCGCGTAGCAGAGCGCCGCCAGGCCGCACACCAGGCCCAGCAGGATGAACGAGAACACCAGCGCCGGCCCCGCGCCGTAGCGGACCACGCTGCCGTCGGGGTTGATCTCGCCCGCGGCGGCGGTGCCGATGGACGAGAAGATGCCGGCGCCGATCACCGCGCCGATGGCCAGCATGATCAGGTCGCCGGCCCCCAGCTCGCGCTTGAGCGAGTTCGGGTGGCCTTCCTCGTCGAGCAGCTCGCTGATCGGCTTGCGCCGGGTGAGCCGGTTCAGGAATCCGGTCATGCGGGTGTGCGTGCGGGATGGGTGGGTTCCGGGGCCGGCCCCGGGCAGGATGGGCCGCGGCAACAACCTGCGGCGCGGCGGGGCGTTCCGTCAATGGATTCGCCAGCCGCGGCGCGAAACCCGCGGCCCGCACTGCCGTACCGGGCACGGTCCGTTGCGGAGGAAGTGCTGGGAACTTAGCATCCCCCGCGCGGTAGACTGCGCACCCGCGGTCCCGTCCCCGTCCCCACCCGTAAGGAGCGCCCCCTGGTCACCGCCGAACGCGAAGTCGAGACCCTGCTGGCCGACGCGGGCCGGCTCAAGGCGCAGGTGCAGCGCCGCATCGTGGGCCAGGAGCGGGTGCTGGAAGAGGTGATGATGTGCCTGCTGGCGGGCGGGCACGCGCTGCTGGTGGGCGTTCCCGGCCTGGCGAAGACGCTGCTCGTCCGGACGCTGGCGGACGCGCTGGAGCTGGAGTTCCGCCGCGTGCAGTTCACCCCGGACCTCATGCCGGGCGACATCACCGGCACGGAGGTCATCGAGGAGGACCGCAGCACGGGGCGGCGGGCGGCGCGCTTCATCCGCGGTCCCATCTTCACGCAGGTGCTGCTGGCGGACGAGATCAACCGCACGCCGCCCAAGACGCAGGCGGCGCTGCTGGAGGCCATGCAGGAGGGCCGCGTGACGGCGGGCGGCGAGGACCTGATGCTGCCGCGCCCCTTCTTCGTGCTCGCGACGCAGAACCCGGTGGAGCAGGAGGGGACCTATCCCCTGCCCGAGGCGCAGCTCGACCGCTTCATGTTCGACATCCGCCTGGACTATCCCAGCGCGGACGAGGAGGTGCAGATCCTCCGCGCCACCACGGGCGTGCAGGACCTGCCGGTGGAGGCGGTGCTGGACGCGGAGCGGGTGCTGACGCTGCAGCGCTGGGTGCGCGAGGTGCCGGTGGCGGACAACGTCTTCCAGTACGCGGCCAGCCTGGCCCGCGCCACCCGCCCCGGCGACGCGACCGCGACGGACGACGTGAAGCGCTGGGTGCGCTGGGGCGCGGGTCCGCGCGCGGGGCAGGCGCTGATCCTGGGCGCCAAGGCCAACGCGCTGCTTGCCGGCCGCTTCCACGTGACCCCCGGCGACGTGCGCCGCGTGGCCGCCCCCGTGCTGCGCCACCGCGTGCTGGTGAACTTCCACGCCGAGGCCGAGGGCGTGGGCCCCGACGCGGTGATCGACCGCCTGCTGGAGGCCGTGGCGCCGCCGCGGAGCGGGCTGTGAACGGCAGTGCGAAAGTGCGAAAGTCCGAGAGTGAAAAAGTGGGGATTGCGCGGGGGAGCCGCCCCCACCCGGCTCGCTCAGGCTCGCCACCCTCCCCCAAGTCTGGGGGAGGGTTGTTGGGCTGCCTTCGCCGTGGTTGTCATCCTGAGGGAGCCGCGCACCACACCCTCCGCCCGCACGACCCCCTGGCGGCGACCGAAGGATCTTCTCCGCGCCCGGGGGAACCCCGTCGCGCACACGGCCGCCCGGACATGCAGTCCGCGCAGGCGGACTTCGTGTTTTCTCAGCCGCGAATTCATTCGCCGGGCGACGCATGGGCCGGCGCCTGCTGCCTGCGCTGGCGGTCGCCTGCGCCGTCCGCGGTCTCCCCTCGCGGGCGGGCAAGATCCTTCGGCCCCACGAAGACCTCCGCAGGGGCAGGCTTCGCGCGGTGGGGCCTCAGGATGACAACGGCTGGGGCGGGACCTGGTATGCGACACGGTGTTCTCGTGGGGACGGGCGGTGCGGTCCCTGCCGCCGTTTCGCGTGCCGGTGGCCCATCCGCTCGCGCCCGCTCGCGCGCGCAGGCCTGGCTCCGCCCCTCTCCCGCTCCGCGGGGGAGGGGGGGCTGGGGGGGGAGGGGGCCCGCACGGATGCCCGCCTACCGGTCGTGCCGGTCGGGCCGGGAGTGTATGCCATGACGGCCACCTCCTTCCTCCCCCCGCACCTGCTGGAGCGCATCGGCGGGCTGGACCTGATCGCGCGCACCATCGTCAGCGGCTTCCAGAGCGGCGTGCACCGTTCCCCGCACCGCGGCGCCGGCGAGGACTTCGCCAAGCACCGCGACTACCAGCAGGGCGACGACGTCCGCTACCTGGACTGGAAGCTCTACGCCCGCACCGACCGCCTGTACGTCCGCGAGTTCGAGGAGCGCTCCAACCTCCAGTGCTACCTCGTCGTCGACACCTCGGCCTCGATGGAGTACGCGGAGCCGGGCGGCGTGCCCAAGGCGCGCTTCGCCGCATACGTGGCCGCCGCGCTCGCGCACATGATGCTGCGCGCCGGCGACGCCGTGGGCCTTGCCGTGTGCGGCGGCGAGCCGCGCCTGCTGCTGCCGCCCCGCTCCCGCCGCGGCCACCTGCACGACCTGCTGCTGCACCTGGAGCGCCTGTCCACCGGCGGCGCCTCGGGCGTGGCGGAGGCCCTGGACCGCGTGGGCGGGGCCATGCGCAGGCGCGGGCGCGTGGTCCTGATCGGCGACCTGCTGGAGGAGGACGGGGGCGATGCGCTGGCCGCGTCCGCCGGGCGCCTGCGCGCGCGCGGCGACGAGGTCATCGCCCTGCGCGTGCTGACGCCGGCGGAGTCGGGGGAGCGGGCGCCGGGCGCGGGGCTGTTCTACGACCCCGAGCGCCCGCAGCGCGAGATGGCCGCCATGCCGCAGGCGGACGCCGGCTACGCCGCCCGCGTGGCCGCCTACTACCACGCCCTGCGCGACCGCCTGCGCGAGCGCGGCGTGGAGTACGTGCCGCTGAGCACGGCGCAGCCGGTGGAGGAGGCGCTGGTGGCGTGGGTCAACCGCCGCCGCGAGTAGGATCGTGCTCCGCTTCGCCGTCCCCGGGTTCCTGCTGGCCGGCGCGCTGGCCATGCTGGTGCCGCTGGCGCTGCACCTCATCCGCCGCCGCCCGCCCGGCCGCGCGCCGCTGCCCACGACCCGCTTCCTGAGCCCGGACCCGCGCAACGCGGTGCGCGTCAGCCGGCCCACGGACCTGCTGCTGCTGGCGCTGCGGATGCTGCTGCTGCTCCTGGCCGGCGCGGCGTTCGCGCGGCCGGCGTGGCTGCCCGCGCCGCGGGGCACCAGCACCGTCGTCCTGCTGGACCGCAGCGCGGCGATGGGCGATGCCTGGCGCGAGGCGGTCGGCTCCGCGCGGGGCGCGCTGCTCGGCGCGGACGGCGGCGTGCGCGGCGAGCTGGTGCTGTTCGACACGGCGGCCGTGCGGGTGCCGCGCGCGCGCATCCGCCCGGCGCTGTTCGACTCGCTGGCGGCGGCGCGCCCGGCGGGCGCCGCGGACTACGCCGCCGCCCTGCGCGCCGTCCCGCCCGCCGCGCGCGAGCTGCGCGGATCGAACTCCGTGCGCGTGCGGATGATCTCCGCGCTGCGGCAGGAGGGCTGGAGCACGGGCCTGGCGCCCCTGCGCCGCGCCGCGTGGCCGGGATCGCTGGAGCTGGTCCCCGTCGCCGCGGCGCGCGCGGGCGCGGATACGGCACCGCCCGCGCGGGAGCGGAGCGCGGTGGTGGCCGCGTCCGGCGGCGGCGGGCGATACGTGGCGGCCGCGCTGGCGGCGCTCGGCTACGCGGTGCGGACCGCATCGCCCGCCGCCGTTCCGGGGGATGCGGACGTCTACGTGGTGCTC
>DASTLD010000648.1:0-3156 GCA_035715345.1 Longimicrobium sp. | reverse complement strand
GGAGGCGTCGCCGTCCGCGGCGGTGCCGAACTCCACGTGGTCGCGGTAGACGGCCGACGAGGGCACCACCGCGTCCAGGATGGTGATCAGCGCGCTGCCGGAGACGCCGTTGCTGGCGGTGGCCGTCACCAGCGTCTGGCCGGGGGCCACGCCGGTGATGTAGCCGCGGCTGTCCACCGTGGCGATGCCGGGGTTGCTCGTGCTCCAGGTGTAGGTCACCGGGAAGACGCTGTTGCCCAGGCCGTCGCGCGCCGTGGTGAACGCCGGCTTGGTGAAGCCCACCGGGATCTGGCGCGGGGTGTTGACGTTGACGCTGACCGTGGCCACGACGCCCGGCTGGCCGCCGCCGTTGTTCGTCGCGTTCGACTGCCCCGGGGTGCCCTTGTCGCCCTCGCCGAAGATGCTCGTCGCGTCCGCCCAGGCGCTGCCCAGCAGGTCGATGTTGGCCGACGAGGTGGCGATCAGCGCGCGGCTGGCGCCGTTGGGCGGCGCGGCGGCCCAGGCCACCGAGTCCACCGTGACGCCGTTGGCGTCGCGCAGCACCAGCACGTCGGAGCTGTTGGACAGGTTCAGCGTGGCGCCGGCCACGTAGTAGTTGTAGCTCAGGACCACGCCGCCGTTGTCGCCCGGGTCCGCGTTGCGGCCCAGCACCGCGTAGCCGCCCGCCGGGATGGTCAGCGGCCCGGTGATGGTGTACGGCGCGTCGCCGGTGGAGACGATGGTCCAGCCCTGCAGGTCCAGCGTGGCGGCGGTCACGTTCACGACCTCGATCCACTCGCCCACGGAGTCCGCCACGGCGGCCGGGTTGGCGAACACCTCGTTGATGACCACCGCGCCCACCACGTGCGGGACGACCGGCGGCGGGGTGACCGCGCCGTCGTTCTTGGCGTTGGGGGTGCCGCGGTTGTTGGTGTTGTAGTTGGTGGTGGCCAGGGTCCAGTTGGTCCCGTTGGCGGCCACGTTGTCCAGCGTCACGTCCTTGAGCCCGCGGCTGCGGCCGGAGCTCATGGACGTCCACGCCACGGAGTCGATGGTGACGGGCGACGCGCCCGGCGTGCGCAGCGCGATCCAGTCCGCGCCGTTGGCCATGGCAAAGCCGCTGAACGACCCGTTGGGGTTCTGCACCGAGTAGACGTAGGCGGGGTTGATGCCGCCGCCGTTCACGTCGTTGCCCCGGCGGGCCAGCACCGCGTACGTCCCCGGCTGCACCACCACGCTGGCGCTGATGGTGTGGCTGGGGTCGTTGTTGGACGCGATGGACCAGCCCTGCAGGTCCACCGCCTGGGTGCCGGCGTTGTAGACCTCGAACCACTCGCCCAGCAGGTCGTCGGTGACCGCCGGGTCGCCCATGATCTCGTTGATGACCAGGTTCGGCGTCTCGGACAGGCCGTTCATCCGGGCGTCGCCCGGGCCGGTGAGCTGGTCGCTGGTGCAGGACGCCACCAGCAAGGCCGTGATCACGGCCGTCGGGCCGCGCAGCGAGCGTAGGTTCATCGGATGGGCCGCTTCCGGGGGAGAAAAAGCGATGCGCCCCCGATCCCCCGGGGGCGCCGATACTGCGGTGCGACAACAACTTACGTAATCCGACAGCGAAAGTCAACGACTTCGTGTAACGTTTTGATCCACCACGACGTAGCAGCTTCTCACGTCTCCACCGCGACCGTCTCCACGCCCGCCAGGTTGCCCCGCCCGTCGCCGCCCACCACGTAGCAGCGAACCTCGATCTTCCCCATCCGGTAGACGGTCGTCCCGCGCAGCGCGGACCGCAGCGTCTCGCGCAGGGCCTCGTAGCGCGGCCGCTCCGCCTGGGCGCGGTGGTCGTAGGGGTCGCTGGTCTCCAGGTGCCGCGCGAAGAAGTCGTCCAGGTCCCGCTCCTCCACCCGCGTGCCCGGCGGCTGGCCCAGCAGGCGCGCGAACGCCTCCGGCCCGGGCGGCGCGTCTCCCCCGCCGGGCAGGAAGAAGAACGCGAAGGGGCGATCGGACTCGCTGGTGTACGTGAGCCCCTGCGCCGCGCGGGTGATGCGCTCGCGCAGGGCGGGGTCGGGTGCGGGGGAGGCGGTCACTGGCCCTTGGCGGTGGCGGACGAGGCGGAGTCGCGCGCGGGAAGCTCGGACGCGGGGATGATGCCGCGGCCGCGGTAGGGCCGGCCGCCGTGCGCGCGCGGGCCCAGGATGCGCTGCCCGTAGCCGTTCTCGGGGTCCACGCCCCGGCGCAGCGCGCGGTCCACGGCCACCTCGCCGCGGTTGTAGGCCAGCACGCCCAGGCGCACCGCGTCGTCGCCGTGCTTCTGGTAGCGCTCGATCATGTCGCGCAGGTAGCCCAGGCCCAGGCGCAGGTTGGTGCGCGGGTCCGCCAGCTCCTTGCGCGTGTCGATCTTCGGGTCCAGGTCGCGCGCGGTGCCGGGCATGATCTGGCACAGCCCCGTGGCCCCGCCGGCGCCGATGGCGTCCGGGTCGAAGACGCTCTCCACGCGGATCAGGCGGAACCCCAGCTCCGGGTCCAGCCCCACCTCCAGCGCCACCTCGTTGATCATGCGCGCCAGCGGGCCGGTCACGTGGTAGCGGTCCGCGAGCTCGTCCAGCTTGCGCGCCTCCGGCGGCCCCTTTTCCACCGCGCGCTCCAGGAACTTGGTCTCCAGCAGCGCGGGCGTCTTGGGGATGGGGGCCTTGATGACGCGCAGGCTGTCCGGCGGGCCGGCGCGCGGGGTAAAGCGCCGCGGCACGCTGGACGAGTTGCGGGCCAGCGCCACGCCGCCCACCAGGAGCAGCGGCAGCAGGACCCAGGACCAGCGGGGCAGGCCCTTCAGCCCGTAGCGCCGACGTCGGGGGGTTCGGGTGATGCCGGTCACGGTTCCACTGCGCCTCCGCTCTCCGACAGGGGTCCGGGAAGCGTGGACGGCGTGGCAAATCCGGGACCGGGCCCTCACCCTGCGCGCCCCGCGGCGCGCGACTGTCGTCGCGTCCGCGGGGCACGCTGTCCCTCTCCCACCAACTGCCGTGGGAGAGGGAGTACGCCGGCGCGCGCTGCACCCTGCCGTGGCACGGCAACCCCCGTAGAGACGCCCCGGCGGGGCGTCTCTACACCATGGACCTGCGTGGATCCGCGCTGCGGGCGAGAGGCCATCAACCCTCCCCCAGACTTGGGGGAGGGTGGGCG
>DASTLD010000647.1:0-4332 GCA_035715345.1 Longimicrobium sp. | reverse complement strand
GGACGCGCAGCGCGAGGTGCACGGGCTGGGGCTGACCGGCGTGCACTCCGTGGAGGCCAACGGGCTCGCGGACTTCGGGGCGATGGAGGTGGACGGCGTGCTGCGGCTGCGCGTCCTGCAGGCGGTCCAGCTCCCCCGGCTGGACGCGGCCATCGAGGTGGGGCTGCGCAGCGGGATGGGCAGCGGCTGGCTGCGCATCGGCGGCGTCAAGATGTTCCTGGACGGTGCGCTCGGCTCGCGCACGGCGTGGATGCGCCAGCCGTACGAGGGCACCACGGACCAGCTCGGCATCCGCACCCTGGAGCCGGACGACTTCCGCGAGTCCGTGCGGCGCGCGGCGGAGGCGGGGCTCTCGTCCACGGTGCACGCCATCGGCGACGCGGCGGTGGAGGTGGCGATCGACGTCCTGTCGTCCATCGCCGCGCCCGCGGCCATGCCGCACCGCATCGAGCACGTGCAGCTCTGCCCGCCGGACCTGGCGGAGCGCGCGGGACGCTCGGGGGTGGTGGGGTCGATGCAGCCGGTGCACGTGATGACGGACATCCCCGCCGCGGACCGGCACTGGGGCCACGCGCGCTCCGCCGGCGCCTACGCCTTCGCGCCGCTGCTGCGCGCGGGGATGACGCTCGCGTTCGGCTCCGACGTGCCGGTGGAGACGGTCGATCCGCGCCCGGGCCTGTTCGCGGCCGTGAAGCGCGTGAGCTGGGACGGCGCGCCGGTGGAGGGATGGCACCCACAGAACGCGCTCACCGCCGAGCAGGCGCTGCGCGCGTACACCGAGGGTCCCGCGGTGGCCGCCGGCCTGGCCCACCGCAGCGGCCGTCTGCTCCCCGGCTACGACGCCGACCTCGCCGCCTGGGACCGAGACCCGCTCGCCTGCCCACCTGACGAGCTGCGGGAGATGCGGTGCGTGCTGACCGTCGTGGGTGGAGAAGTGGTGCACGAGGGGTAGGTTTCGCCGGGCGATGAGCCGTGTGGGGGCAGCGTTCTACCGCGGGCGGCCCCACCCCCCGACCCCCTCCCCCCGCGCCCGCGGGGGCCCGTGCCCTCGTCGAGGCTGGTGCACGAGGCGCGCGGAGAGGGGGAGACGTGAACTGCGCGGCTGACGGCTCATCGCGCAGACCCATCAACCCTCCCCCAGACTTGGGGGAGGGTGGACGAGTAATGCGAGTCCGGGTGGGGGCGCCCGCCCACGCGCCACGCCAGCAACGCACGCAGATCCCCGCACTGGCTGACCACCGATGTCCGATCCCACGCCCACCACCCTCCTCTACCGCCCGGTCGGGCAGGCGGAGCTGGAGCTCATCGAGCGCAGCGGGTGGCGCGAGTTCCCGCCGCGGCTGCCGCACCAGCCCATCTTCTATCCCGTGCTTGACGAGGAGTACGCGGTGCAGATCGCTCGCGACTGGAACACGCGCGACGCCGCGTCGGGCTTCGTGGGATACGTGACGCGCTTCCACGTGCGCAGCGGCTTCCTGGCGAAGTACGAGGTGCAGACGGTGGGCGCGGCGCGGCACCAGGAGCTGTGGATCCCCGCGGAGGAGCTGGCGGAGATGAACCGCAGCATCGTGGGCGGCATCGAGGTCATCGCCCGGTTCCGCGGCGAGGGCGCATGACCGGCGAGGCAATGCGCCGGGCGGCGGAGATGCTGGCCCGCGCCGGGCGCGTGGTGGCCAGCACGGGCGCGGGGATGTCGAAGGAGAGCGGCATCCCCACCTTCCGCGATGCCATGGAAGGACTGTGGGCGCAGTTCGACCCGCAGGAGCTGGCGACCGAGCAGGGGTTCCGCCGCGACCCGCGGCGGGTGTGGAGCTGGTACGCGTGGCGCCGCCGCCGCGTCGGCCAGGCCAGGCCCCACCCCGGCTACGACGCGCTCGTCGAGCTGGAGCGCCTGCATCCCTCGCTCGTCGTCATCACCCAGAACGTGGACGGGCTGCACTCCGCCGCCGGCTCGCGCGACGTGATCGAGCTGCACGGCAACATCCGCCGCGTGAAGTGCCTGGACGCCGGCCACCCCTTCACCGGCCGGATCCCCGACGACGGCAGCGACGAGCAGGACCCGCCGCCCTGTCCCGCCTGCGGGTCGCCGCTGCGGCCGGACGTCGTCTGGTTCGGCGAGATGCTGCCCGAGGCCGCCGTGGAGCGCGCGTGGCGCCTGGCCGGCGAATGCGACGTGCTGCTGCTGGTGGGCACGTCCGGCACCGTCTGGCCCGCGGCGGAGCTGCCGCTGGTGGCTCGCCGCCGCGGGGCGCGGGTGATCGAGGTCAATCCCACGCCGAGCGAGCTGACCCACGCCGCCGACGTCTTTCTCGCCGGCCCGGCCGGCGAGGTGCTGCCCGCGCTGGTGGAGGCGGCCCGGGGCCTTCGCGCGCCGCGCGAGTGACCCGCGCGCCCTTGCGAACGGGGCGCGGGGGGTCAAGTTGTCCGGCTCGGCCGGGACCCGAGGAGTATCCCCCACGCGGTCCGCTCCTTGCCCCGCCCCCGCAGCCTGACAGAACGCCGGATATCTGATGCAACGACGTACCAAGATCGTCTGCACGCTGGGCCCGTCCTCGTGGTCGCCGGAGCGCATCGACTCGCTCATCCAGGCGGGGATGGACGTGGCGCGCATCAACTTCAGCCACGGGGACCTGGAGCGGCACGCGGAGACCATCCGCAACGTGCGCGAGTGCTCCCGCAAGGCCCGCCGCCCCATCGCGCTGCTGGGAGACCTGCAGGGCCCCAAGATCCGCGTGGGCGTGCTGCCGGAGCCGGTGGAGCTGGTGTCCGGCGACCGCATCACCTTTGCGCCGGAGGGCCAGCACCAGGACGGCGAGCTGCCCACCACCTTCCACGAGCTGGCCGACGACGTGGAGGTGGGCGACGTGGTGCTGCTGGCGGACGGGCTGATGGAGCTGATCGTGGAGGACAAGCAGCCGCCGCGCGTAAGCATGCGCGTGATCCACGGCGGCACGCTGACCTCCAACAAGGGCATCAACCTGCCCGGCACGCTGGTCAGCATCCCCTCGCTCACGGAGAAGGACCTGCGCGACCTGCAGTTCGCGCTGGAGCAGAAGCTGGACTACCTGGCGCTCTCCTTCGTGCGCTCCGCGGAGGACGTGAAGGACCTGGTCAGCCGCATCCCCCCCGGTGGGCCGCTGGTGGTGGTCAAGGTGGAGAAGGGGATGGCGCTGGAGAACCTGGAGAGCATCCTGCGCGTCAGCTCCGCGGCCATGGTGGCGCGCGGCGACCTGGGCGTGGAGCTGCCCTTCGAGCGGGTGCCGCTGGCGCAGAAGCGGATGATCCAGATGGCCAACCTGGCCAGCCGCCCGGTCATCACCGCCACGCAGATGCTGGAGTCGATGATCGAGAACCCGCGCCCCACGCGCGCGGAGGCCAGCGACGTGGCCAACGCCATCATCGACGGCACGGACGCGCTGATGCTCTCCGCGGAGACGGCGACGGGCAGGTTCCCGGTGCAGGCGGTGCAGTCCATGGTGCGCATCGCCCAGGAGATCGAGGACTCGCACATCCTGGAGAGCGGCCCGCACTACGACATCCCCATCGACCCGGGCGACGGCGGTGTGACGCCCACGGACCGCGCCATCGCGGGCGCCACGGTGGAGGCGGTGCGGCGCCTGGGCGCGCCGCTGATCCTGACCTTCACCACCAGCGGCTCCACGGCGCGCGCGGTGTCCTCGTTCCGCCCGCCGGTGCCCATCCTGGCGCTGACGGACAGCCCGCGCACGTACAACCAGCTCGCGCTGGTGTGGGGGGTCATCCCGGTGGAGTGCTCGCGCGAGGCCAGCTTCGAGGAGATGCTGGCGTGCGGCCGCGAGGAGGCGGTCAAGCGCGGCCTGGCCCGCCCCGGTGACCGCGTGGTGGTGACCGCCGGCTACCCCATGCACAAGGCGGGGACGACGAACCTGCTGCAGGTGGAAGTCGTGTGAACGACAGGTTACAGGGTACAGGTTACAGGTTACAGCCTGCACGGGGTCCTGGTGCAGTTGCCGGCTGTCCCCTGTCCCCTGTCCCCTGTCCCCTGCCGTGAGGCTGCGCTTCCTGGGCACCGGCACCAGCTTCGGCGTGCCGGTGATCGGGTGCCGGTGCGCTGTCTGCAACTCCGGCGACCCGCGCGACCGGCGGACGCGGCACGGGGCGCTGGTGACGGACGGCGGGCGGCACCTGCTGGTGGACACGCCGCCGGAGCTGCGGCTGCAGCTCGTGGACGCGGGCGTGGACCGGCTGGACGCGGTGTGGTACACGCACTGCCACGCGGACCACGTCCACGGGGTGGACGACCTGCGCATCTTCTCCGAGCGGTGGGGGCAGCCGCTGAGGGTGTACGCGGGT
>DASTLD010000646.1:0-3936 GCA_035715345.1 Longimicrobium sp. | reverse complement strand
ACCTGTGCTCCGAAGGCGCCAAGGTGCTGGTGGTGGCCTGCAACACGGCCTCCGGTGCCTCGCTGGAGGCGCTGCGCGAGCGGCTGTCCATCCCCGTCATCGGGCTGGAGCCGGCGCTCAAGCCCGCCGTCCGCGAGAGCCGCAACGGCCGCGTGGGGGTCATGGCCACGCGCGGCACCCTGCGCTCCGCCCGCTACGCCCGCCTGGTGGAGAACTACGGCGACGGCGTGCAGGTGGTCAGCAACCCGTGTCCCGGCCTGGCGGACCTGGTGGAGGAGGGCGTGCTGGGCGGGCCGGAGCTGCTGGCGCGCATGCGCGAGTGGGTGGCCCCGCTGCGGCAGGCGCAGGTGGACACCGTGGTCCTGGGCTGCACGCACTATCCCTTCGTCCGCGACACCATCGCGGCGGCGCTGGGCCCGGGCGTGCGCCTGCTGGACAGCGGCGAGGCCATCGCCCGGCGCACGGCGCAGGTGCTGGCGGACGCGGGGGCGCTGCAGCCGGCGGGGCCCGGGTCCTTCCGCTTCCTCACCACCGGCGACCCGGCCGAGGTGCGCCCCGTGGTCGAGCGGCTGTGGGGCGGGCCCGTCGCGGTCGAGCACCTGGAGGTCTGAAGCCCATGCGGGAGACGGAGGAGCTGCCGCCCACGGGCTACACCCCGGTGGAGCAGCCGGGGCGGGGGATGCAGCTCTACCGGCGCGCGCTGCGCTACCGCTGCCCGCACTGCGGCGGCGGGCCCATCCGCGCGGGGTGGTTCCGCATGCGCCGCACCTGCGCCACCTGCGGCCTGCGCACGGACCGCGGCGAGCAGGACTTCTTCCTGGGCGCCATGATGTTCAACATCGTGCTGGCCGAGGGGCTGCTGGCGCTGGTGCTGGTGGGCGTGGTGGTCGCGCAGTGGCCGGCGGTGCCGTGGCGCACGCTGGGCATCGCCAGCGTGGTGCTGGCCGTCCTGGCGCCATTCGTCTTCTACACCCTGTCGCACGCACTCTGGCTGGCGTCGGACATCCTGATCCGCCCCGTCACCGGGCGCGAGATGGCCTGGCACCACGCGCACCCGCAGGACGGCTATCGCCCCGAGCAGGAGCGATAGGCGCGCGCCGCGCGCGCGAAACCGCGAGCGCCGCGGCGGCGTACCGGGCGCGTCACTCCCGCAATCCCTTCTACCGAATTCGAGATGATGAGAACTCTGCGCCGGCTCGTCCTGCCGCCGGTGATGATGCTTGCCGCGTGGTCGTCGCCCGCGCCAGCCCAGACGCCCACGGCCGCCGCGCCCGCCGCCATCGCGCAGCGCGAGGTGGTGGCGCCGGAGATGGCCGCCGCGGACTCGCTGCTGGCCGCCGCCTATCCCGCGGACCAGCCGGGCGCGGCCGTGCTCGTCGTGCGCGACGGGCGGGTGCTGCTGCGCAGGGCGTACGGCATGGCGGACCTGGAGCTGGGCGTGCCGGCGCGGCCGGAGCACGTGTACCGCATCGGCTCCATCACCAAGCAGTTCACCGCCGTGGCCACGCTGCTCCTGGCGGACGAGGGCGGGCTATCGCTGGACGACGACATCACGAAGTTCTTCCCGGACTGGCCCACGGGCGGCCGGCGGATCACGGTGGAGCACCTGCTGAACCACACCTCCGGCATCCGCAGCTACACGGGGATGCCGGAGTGGCTGCCGCTGCAGCGCACGGACCTGACCCTGGAGAAGCTGATCGCCGTCTTCCGCGGCCAGCCGATGGACTTTGCCCCGGGCGAGGGCTGGGCGTACAACAACAGCGCCTACATCCTGCTGGGCGCCATCATCGAGAAGGTGTCCGGCCAGGCCTACGGCGAGTTCCTGCGCACCCGCTTCTTCCAGCCGCTGGGGATGGCGGACACGCGCTACGAGGTGCACGACGACGTCATCCCCCGCCGCGTGCCCGGCTACCGGCGGACGGACGCCGGCTGGCGCAACTCGCCGTACCTGAGCATGACGCAGCCGTACGCGGCGGGCTCGCTGGTCTCCACCGTGGACGACCTGTACCGCTGGCAGCGCGCCGTCGCGGAGCGCGGGCTGCTGCGGCCGGACACCTGGCGCCGCGCCTTCACCGCCGGCCGCACGGCCAGCGGGCTGGGCACGGGCTACGGCTACGGCTGGTTCGTGGGCCAGGCGCTGGGCCGCCCCAGCATCGAGCACGGCGGCGACATCCACGGCTTCAGCAGCAACGGCCTGTGGCTGCCGGAAGACCGGCTGCACGTCATCATCCTCAGCAACTCCGAGCGCGGGCCTGGCCGCGACCCCGACGCGCTCTCGCGGGCCGTGGCGGCGCGGGCGCTGGGCGTGCCGGAGGTGCCGACCGCGGTCGCGGTGGACGCCGCCAAGCTGCAGGACTACGCCGGCGTCTACCGCGTCAGCGACACGGAACGCCGGGTTCTGACCGTCGAGGGGGGCAGCCTGTACAGCCAGCGCGGGCGCTCGCCGCGGCAGGAGATGCGGCCGCTGGGCGGGGACCGCTTCGTGTTCCCCAACACCGGCTCCATGGTCGCCTTCGAGCGCGACGCGGCGGGCAGGGTGACAGCCATGCGCCTGCGCCCGCGGCTGGGCCCGGAAGAGGCCCCGGCGCCGCGCGTGGACGAGCCCGCTCCCGCGCCGCCGGTAGCCGTGGCGGTGGCGCCTGAGGTGCTGGACCGCTACGTGGGCGAGTACGAGCTGACGCCGGAGTTCGTGATCACCGTCCGCCGCGAGGGCGCGGGGCTGATGGCGCGCGCCACGGGCCAGCCCGAGCTGCACCTGGTCGCGGAGTCGGAGACGCGCTTCGCGGTCCTGGAAGAGGCGAGCGTGCTGCTGGAGTTCCAGCGCGACGCGAGCGGCCGGACCACCGGATTGATCCTGCACCAGGCCGGCCGCCAGATGCCCGCGCGCAAGACCAGGTAGGCGGCCCGGACCGAGCACGTGCCGTGGCCGCCGCGCTCCCTACGCGACGTAACCCTTGACGGCGCTCCCTCGCGCTCGTACATTTCGTCCAGTTGTGCAACCCGCAACCGGAGGCGTGCCATGCGTGAGCGTCCCACGATCATCATCATCGGCGGTGCCGGTGGCGCGCCCGCGCAGTAACGCGGCTGCCGCCCGCCCCACGGGGTGCCTGCAAGCGCAGGCACCCCGTTTTCTTTCCCCCCGCCCACAATGAGCCAGGTATGCCGGGTCGCCGCACCTATAAGCACTCCAGGCGCCACGAAACGTCGAATTCTCCGCCCTCGCCCGAGGCGTTCCGCACCCGGGGCGGCGTGGTGCGCGGCGCCTGCCTCTCCTGCGCGCGGCTGCACGTGACGCTGCTGCCCGACCCGCACCGCGCGCGGTTCCGCTTCGAGTGCACGGTGGAGCAGAACGCCGGCGTGCGGGCCGCGGCATGGCACTACGACATCCCCGCCGACCGGCCGGAGGTGGAGAACGAGCAGGCGTGGGATGGCGAAGGCAAGCTGGCGACGCGCCTGGCGCAGCGGAACGCGTCCACCACGCGGATGGAGATCTCCTTCCGCGCGCCGGCGGCGGGTGCGGGCCCCTACACGTTCTGCTACGAGTTCGATGCGCCGGTGCGCGCCGTGGCGGCGGCGGGTCCGTTCAGCCGCACCATCGCGTACAGCGGATGGGTGATCTTCCGCATCCCCTGCCGCGTGCTGCGCGTGTCGGTGGCGCTCCCCGCCCGGTCCGCCATCATCAAGACGGTGCCCGGCGCCGAGGTGGCGGACCGGCCGCGCGCCGCCCCGGAGATCGGCTATCGCTTCGAGAAGCTGCGCCCGCTGGAGGCGGCGCAGTGGCTGGTGGGTTATCGTGGGCGCAAGCTGGGCGTGCCGCTCGCGGTCTGGCTGGCGACGCAGCTCACCGCGGGCGTGATCGGGTGGCTGGTCGGCGCGGCGCTCTCGCCGCGCTGAGCCACGAAGCGAAATCAGCCGCTGCGCGGCCAGGTGCGCGGC
>DASTLD010000645.1:0-8728 GCA_035715345.1 Longimicrobium sp. | reverse complement strand
CTCCGGCCCGAACGCCGGCAGCGCGGCGATCTCGCGCGGCGGCGCGGCGATGGCGCGGTCCACGGAGCCGAAGCGCGCCATCAGCGTGGCAAAGCGCCCCGGCCCCACGTGCGGGACCATCGCCAGGCGCAGCAGGCTCTCCAGCGCGGCGGGGGCCAGCGGCATGGGTCAGGGCACGTAGGGCTCGGGCTCGTCGGACGACGGCGACTCGTCCGCGGCGGCGCGCGCGGCGTGCGTCCACAGCGCCTCCAGCAGCGGCTCCAGGCCCCGCCGCGCCACGGACGACACCACGAACTGCCCCCACGCCTCGGGCGCCCGCACCGACGGCGCCGGCCACTCCGGCGGCAGCAGGTCCGCCTTGGTAAAGACCACGCAGTGCGGCTTGGCGGCCAGCCCCGCGGAGTACTCGCGCAGCTCGCCGACCAGCTTGTCGTACTCCGCCTGCGGCTCCAGCGCGTCCGCGGGCACCATGAGCGCCAGCGTGCGCGTGCGCTCGATGTGGCGCAGGAACTGGTGGCCCAGCCCCTTGCCCTCGTGCGCGCCCTCGATGATGCCGGGGATGTCGGCGACCACGAAGGTGCGGCTGTCGGAGAGCTGCACCACGCCCAGGTTGGGCGTCAGCGTGGTGAAGGGATAGTCCGCCACCTTGGGCGTGGCGGCGGAGACGGCGGACAGGAAGGTGCTCTTGCCCGCGTTGGGCTCGCCCACCAGCCCCACGTCGGCGATGAGCTTGAGCTCCAGCGCGATGCGGCGCTCCTCGCCCTCCTCGCCGGGGTCGGCGCGGCGCGGCGTCTGGTTGGTGGCGGTGGCAAAGCGCGCGTTGCCCCGCCCGCCGCGGCCCCCGCGCGCCACGACGATCTCCTCGCCCGGCTCCACCAGGTCGCCGATGACCTCGCCGCTCTCCACGTCGCGGACGACGGTGCCGGGCGGCACGCGCAGCACCAGGTTGTCGCCGCTCTTGCCGGTGGAGTTGGAGCCGAAGCCCTTGGCCCCGTTCTCCGCCCTGTACTGCTGCCGGTAGCGGTAGTCCAGCAGCGTGGAGAGCTGCGGGTCCGCCTGCAGCACCACGTCCGCGCCGTGCCCGCCGTCGCCGCCGTCGGGACCGCCGCGCGGGGTCATGGACTCGCGCCGGAAGGAGATGGCGCCCGGGCCGCCGTTGCCCGCCTTTACCTGGATTTCCGCGTAGTCGAGGAACACGCCGTCCGATCGCCGATGAGGGTGCGCGCGCCGGGCCCGGTGCCCCGCGGCTGCGTATGATGCACGGCCCACGCCCCCTTGGCAAACCCCGCGGAAAAGCGCGTTCCCACCCCGCCAAACACGCCCCGCCGCCACCCATCACCCGCCGCCGCACGGACGAAAAAAGCCCTCCCCCGAAGTTGGGGGAGGGTTTGGGAGGGGGCCTCCGCCCTCGCGAGGCAGCCCGCCGTACGCACAGGCGCCCGCCATCGCCCGAAGGAGGAAGATGCTACGCGGTCGATGCCCTGCCCCGCACCTCCGCCCACAGCGCCCGCACCTCCGCCGCACGCTCGTCCGTGATCACCCCGCAGGCGATCTCCACCGCGCGGTCCACGTCGGCCACGGATGCACCGGCGTTGAGCGCGCCGCGCAGGTGGCTGTGGAGCTGGCGCGGCACGTTCCAGGCGGCCAGCAGCGCCGCGATGCACAGCTCGCGCGTGGCCAGGTCCAGCCCCGGCCGCCCAATGACCCTCCCGTATCCCCCCGCCACCATCCACCCGTCCACGTCCGGGTGCAGCTCGCGCACGTTCCGGCGCAGCTTGGCGTAGTTGGCGCCGTACACCTCCGCGCACACCCGCTCGCCGCGCGCGTCCCACCCGGCCGGATCGTCGGCAAGGGGCTCCGGCGCGGGCAGGCCGCTGACCTGCCGCCACGTCCCCAGCGCGTTCAGCGCGTCCGGGAAGCCCACGAACAGGTGCGCCTGGAGGATGACCTCCTCCACCGCCGCCGCGTCCGCCTCAGCAGCCGCCCGCTCCAGCGCCGCGCGGATGCGGGAAACGTCGCGCGTGGCCAGGGAAGCGGAGAGGGCCAGCAGCGCGTCGCGGGCGCGCGCCTCAGGCATCCGGGGTGCGCAGGCGGATGGCGGGCCGCACCTGTCCCGTGGTCTCGCCGCGGGTGTTGACCACCTCGGCGAACACGTGGCCGTGCAGCGCGCCGAAGTCGTCCTCGGAGATCAGGTCCAGCTCGCGAAGCACCCCCGCCACCGCCGGCGACACCGCCCGCGCCGCGCCGTCCTCCACCTTGAGCGCAATGCCCAGCTCCGCGCCGGGCACGCCCACGCAGTACACCCCCTCCGCGCCCAGCTTGGGCACCAGGCGGCCCTCGGAGATGCGCGCCAGCTCCGTGCAGATGCGCCCCCGGCCGGCCACCATCTCCGGGTGCGCGGTCATGGCCTCCACGATGGTGGCCGGTGCGCGCTCGCCGCGCCGCGCCGCGGCGGAGAGCGAGGCGTAGGCGTACGCCATCTGCCGCAGCGGCAGGGCAAAGCAGGTGACCCCGCAGCCGTCCACCGCCACGCCGATGGCCTCCACCGGCATTCCCGTCCAGCGCGCCACCTCCGCCAGCAGCCGCGCCTGCACCGGGTGCTCGGGGCGCTCGTACCCCTCCGCGTCCCAGCCGCGCGCGCGGGCCAGCGCCATCATCCCCGCGTGCTTGCCGGAGCAGTTGTTGTGCAGCCGCAGCGGCTCCAGCTCCGACTCCTGCAGCGCCCGCGCCGTCTCCGGGTCGAAGGGGAGGTGCGGCCCGCAGGCCAGCGCCTCCGGGCTCATGCCGATGCGCGCCAGCAGCCCCTCCGCCACGCGCACGTGCGCGGGCGTGCCGGCGTGGCTGCCGCACATCAGCGCCAGCTCCTCCTGGCTGAGCCCGAAGCGCTCGTAGGCCCCGTCCTCCACCACCGCCATCGCCTGGAACGGCTTGGCCCCGGAGCGCCAGAAGGTCACGAAGTCCGGGTCCCCAGAGCAGGCGCGCAGCGCGCCCTCGGCATCCACCACCGCCACGTGCACGCGGTGGCGCGACTCCACCACGCCCCCGCGCACCACCTCCACCATGCTCTCCAGCTCGCCCATCGGGCCGTCCCGTATCAGGAAGGGAAAGGTCGAAACAACGGGGGAAACGGGGCACAAAGAAGCGGGAGGAAGGGCGCGCCCGCGCCCCTCCTCCCGTTACTCCGCCCGTTCCGGCACGGCCGCCGTCAGCGCCGCGGCGCCCCCGCGGTGCGGGGCTGCGCGGCCTGCAGCAGCGCCTGCGGGTTGGGCGCGGCCTGCAGGCGGCGGACGGCCTCCTGCAGCACCCGGTCGGACGCGTCGTCGCGGCGGGCGGCCACGGACGGGCCGAACTTGGCGCGCGCGATCTCGTCGACGATCTGCATGTCGATGAAGCGGCGGGCGCCCTCGAACACCTCCCAGGTGACGTCGATGCCGTTGGCGCGCACCCGCTGGTGCAGCTCGCGGCGCATGGCCTCCGTGACCGGGAAGTCCTCGCCGATGCCGGGGTTGGCCCGCACGTACTCCACCGCGTAGCGGAAGAGCGCGTCCTGGAAGCGCGAGGCCTTCTTGGACGCCGCCGCGAAGAACTCCTTCTCCGCCGCGGTGGCCGTGTCCTGCTTGACCTCCACGTCCGGCACGATGCCGCCGCCGCCGTACACGATGCGGCCGCTGGACGTGCGGTAGGGCACGCGCTTGGTGCTGTCGCTCGTGATGGGGGTGCCGTCCGCGCCCAGCTCCAGCTCCTGCTCCTCCGCCCCGCTCTCCGCGTCCTTGTCGAACTCCTTCTGGATGGAGCGGCCGGAGGGCGTGTACCACTTGGCCGTGGTCATCTTGAGGTAGTTGCCGCCGGAAAGGCCGAACAGCGACTGCACGGAGCCCTTGCCGTAGGTGGCGGTGCCCAGCACCAGCGCCCGGTCGTGGTCCTGCAGCGCGCCGGCCACGATCTCCGCCGCGCTGGCGCTGTAGCCGTCCACCAGCACCGCGACGGGCATGCCCTCGTACGACTCCGGCTCCGCCGTGCGGAAGGTCTCGCTCTCGCGCGGGTCGCGGGCGCGGGTCTCCACGATGGACAGGCCGCGCGGCAGGAACAGGTCGCTCACGGAGACGCCCTGGTCCAGCAGGCCGCCGGGGTTGGAGCGCAGGTCCAGCACCAGCGAGCGCATCCCCTGGCCGCGCAGGCGCTGGATGGCCGCGCGGATCTCGTCGGTAGAGGTCTCGCTGAAGATGGTCAGGTTCACGTATCCCACGCCCGGCGCCACCATGTAGGCGTAGGGCACGGACTTCACGTGGATCTCGTCGCGGACGATGGTGAAGCTGATGGGCTCGTCCACGCCCACGCGCTGCATCTTGACCGTGATGGGGGTGCCCCGGGGCCCGCGCAGGTGGCGCACGGCCTCGTCGTCCGTCCACCCCTCGGCGCTCTTGCCGCCGATCTCCAGGAAGCGGTCGCCCACGCGCACGCCGGCGCGCTCCGCGGGGGTGCCCGGCAGGATGCCCACCGCGGTGATCCACCCGTCGCGCGAGGAGATCTGGATGCCCAGGCCGCCGTACTCGCCGGTGGTCTGCAGGTGGAGCTGCGCGTACTGCTCCGCGGTCATGAAGGTGGTGTGGGGGTCGCCCAGCTCGCGCAACAGGCCCTCCACCGCCTTCTGGTACAGCTCCGCGGAGCTGTGCTCCTCCACGTAGCGGTGCTCCACGTACTGGAGCACCTCGTCGAAGATGCGGGCGCGCTGGAACACGCTCTGCTGGCCGCTGACGCCCTGCTGCAGCAGCCAGCCGCCGGAGACCAGGGCCACCCCGGCCACCAGCGCGGGGCCGGCGATGGTACGCTTGAGCTTCATGGGTCCTCCCGATGGTCCGCTCAGGAAACCGGCCCGCCGGGCATGCCCGCCGCCGGCCGCTCTCCGCTGGTAAACCCCGTGGGGGGAAAGGTTTCTGGAAACCGCGCCCGCAGCGCGTCCACCACGCGCGCGTGCACCTGCTCCGCGGGCGCGTCCGCGTCCACCCGCAGAATCCCGGCCACCCGGCCGGCCAGCGCGCGGTACGCCGCGGCCACCGTGCGGTGGAACTCCGCCGCCTCGCGCTCCACCCGGTCGCGGGCCTTGCCGGCGGCGCTCTGGCGCCGCGCGCCGACCTCCGCGTCCACGTCCAGCAGCACCGTCGCGTCCGGCGCCGTGCCTCCCGTGGCCACGCGGTTGCACAGGGCCACCTCGTCCGGCGGCAGGCCGCGCCCGGCGCCCTGGTAGGCCAGCGTGGACAGCTCGAAGCGGTCCGCGATCACCACGCTGCCCGCGGCGACGGAGGGAAGCACCACCTGCTCCACGAACGCGGCGCGCGCGGCCAGCATCAGGAACAGCTCGCTGCGGGGCGGCACGTGCAGCTCGTCGTGGGTCAGCACGATGCCGCGCACCCGCTCCCCCACCTCCGTCCCCCCCGGCTCGCGGGCCACCACGACGTCCATCCCCCGCTCCCGGAGCCACTGCGCCAGCATGGCCACCTGCGTGGTCTTGCCGCTGCCCTCCACCCCCTCGAAGGCAAGGAACAGACCGGGCGCGGGATGGGTTTCGGGGCCGGGCATGGGGTGGAAAAAGGGGGATGAAGAACGGCCTGCCGGCGAGGCGGATCGAGTCCGGCAGAGTGCCTCGCGGGGCGGAGGCCCCCTCCCCGGCTCGTTCCTCGCCGACCCTCCCCCAACTTCGGGGGAGGGTTGATGGGGGGCCAGCGCGGCGATGCCCGCCTGCGTTCTCTGCGCCCTCTGCGTCTCTGCGTGAGGCCGCGTTACCGGCTGAGCAGAGACAGCGACAGGGACACGCGCCAGAACGACTCGTCCAGCCCGGCCGTGTCGCCGCCGCGGCGGCCGATCTCGCCGGCCAGGTCCAGGTTGGCCTGCCCGCCCGCGAACTGGAGCCCCAGCCCGCCGGTCAGCGCGCGCTCGTCGGCGAACTCCGTCCCGGCCGCGTCGTCGCGGAAGGGGAGCTGCGTCATGCGCGCGCCCAGCCGCAGCGGCGCGCGGCGGCCCAGCAGCGAGAAGCCCTCGAACTCGATGCCGCCGCCCGCGCTCAGCGCGTCGCGGGCGCCGCCGGACTCCGCCAGCTCGCCGTCCGCGGCGGACCAGCCCTGCCAGCGCAGCGACGCCGCCACCAGCAGCTGCTGCGCGACGCGGGCGCTGGCGCCGGCGTTGAAGGTCACGGGCAGCGTGTAGCTCTTGCCCCCGGC
The DNA here is from genome assembly GCA_035715345.1 of Longimicrobium sp. GTDB lineage: Bacteria > Gemmatimonadota > Gemmatimonadetes > Longimicrobiales > Longimicrobiaceae > Longimicrobium. Next base: position 2,513 of record DASTLD010000645.1, on the reverse strand, counting down.
CGCCGAGTCGCGCGGCTCCACCTCCAGCGTGCCGCCCGCGGAGAGCGACGCGCCCACGCTGAACGCCTCGCCGCGCCAGCGCGCGCCGCCCGTCAGCCCCACCCCCTGCCAGCGGTAGTCCGCGCCCAGCCGGGTGGTCTCGAAGTCGCGGATGAAGCGCACCAGCGTGTCGCGCAGCGCGCCGGTGTAGACGTCGATGGTGGCGCCCACGTCCAGCCGCCCCAGCACCCGGTAGCCGCCGCCGGCGCGGAAGCGCGCCACGCCGCCGCTGGCCGCGAAGCGGTCCACGACGGGCGTGCGGCCGCTGCTCAGGTCCAGCGTGTCCTCGCGCTCCACGCGCCAGTTCTGGTCCAGGAAGGCCGCGTACCCCACCGTGAGCACCGCGCGCTCGCCGAAGGGAAAGGCCACCTGCACCGCGGGAAAGCGCGTGGTGGTGGTCTCGTCCGCGTCATCCCCCTCGGGAGTGAAGCCGTCCGACTGGAAGGTGACGCTGAAGCCGCCGGCCGGCAGCCCCACCACCGCGGCGGGGTTCACCAGCGACAGCGCCGGCTCCGGCAGCGCCGCCTCCGCGCCGCCCAGGGCGCGGGCGCGGGCGGTCAGCGGCTCCAGGGGGTAGCCCAGGCCGCGCGCGGACAGGCTGGACTGCGCCGGCAGCGCGCCGGCGAACGCGGTGCACAGCGCCGCGCAGAGCGCCGCGCCGGCCAGGATGCGGGGGCGGCTCATGGCAGTCTGCGGCGCACGGGAACGGTGTAGACCAGGCGCAGGCGCGCGCCGGCCTCGAAGAAGCCCACCCCGAAGGTCGGCACGCCGATGCCGCCGAACTCGCTGACCAGCGCGAACGCCGTCGGCAGCGAGTCCACGCGCGTGGTGGCGTCCGTGAAGCCGGTGATGGGGATCTCCAGCAGCGTGTCGCCGGGCTGCAGGATGCGGTAGGGGCCGCTGGCCGTGTCCGAGTCCACGATGAAGTTGCCCAGCGGGGCGTAGCGCCCCAGCTCCGGCTCCGACACCGCGCGCGCCGTCACCGCCAGCGGGGCGATGGGGTCGTACCCCCCCGGTGTGTCCACCGGCCGCAGCAGCAGCGACACCCGGTTCAGGCGCACCTCGCCGAGCGGCACGGGGTCGCAGGGCGTGGGCAGCTCCAGCGGGTCCGCGCAGACCAGCTGCTCCAGGTCCAGCTCGAAGAGCGTGCGCGCGGAGCGGATGCCGCCGATGGCCAGCACGCCCGGGCCGGGCGACGGCTGGTCCGGCGTGAAGACGAACGCCTTGCGGGTGCTGCTGGCGTTGACCGTGATGGCCGTGTCGGGGTCGGCGCTGTCCGGCAGGGCCGTGGTGCGCAGCACCAGCTCGCGGATCTGCACCCGCGTGCCCTCCGTGAGCCCGGTGATCATCACCCCCAGCGAGGCCGTGTCCGCCAGGCGCCCCACCGCCTCGGCGTCGATGTCGAACACCAGGCTGTCGCCCTCCGCCACGGCGCCGTTGTAGAAGCCCTGCGACAGGAGCTGCCCCGGCGTGCCGCCCGGCACCGTCCACGGCGTCTCCACGGCGCCGGTGTCGATGGCCGTGGTCCACGTCGTGGTGCGCGGGTCGTAGCGCTGGCCAAGCTCCCAGAGCTGCAGCCGCAGCGGCAGCTCGCTGGCCGCCAGCGTGTCCAGCCGCAGCACGATGCGCCCGGGGCCGTAGCTGAACAGGCTGTCGTTGCGCGTGGCGCCGGCCCGGCGGTAGGTCACCTTGTCGGGAAAGCCCGCGAAGCCGCTGAAGGCGTGCGCGTACAGGCCGTCGTAGTTCTCCGCCACCACCAGGTCGCGGAAGTCGCGCGAGCCGGTGTAGCCGCTGAAGACGCCCAGGATGTTCAGGAACTCCGACGCCGGGACGATGACCTCGCGGGTCACCAGCTCCGTGCCGGGGGGAAAGTCGTCGCCGGAGAGCGTGGGCGTCTCGTCGGTGCACGCGGCGGCCGCCGCCAGCAGGGGCAGCAGCGCGGCGAAGCGAAGGTAACGCATGCGGTCGGGCAAAACGGGTCCGTGCTGCGGGATCTGAAAGGTGGATCGTCCTGCAAAAGCGAGGCGGCCAGGCCGGGCAGATGCCGGCCGCAGCCGCCGACGCACAACGATCGGGGTCCTGTTACGCGGCGCCGGGGGTAAACGTTCCCGGCGCGTCGATGCGGACGCGGGGCAGGCGCGGCGCCAGCCCCGTCAGCACCTCGTACGAGATGGTGTCGGCCTGCGCCGCCACCCGCTCCACGGTGATCTCCTCGCCGCCGTCGCGGCCCAGGAGCGTGGCCACGTCGCCGGTCCCCGCCCCGGGGACGTCCGTGAGGTCCACCACCGTCATGTCCATGGAGATGCGGCCGATGATGGGGACGCGGCGCCCCCGCACCAGGGCCTCGCCCCCCGCGGGCGACAGGGCCCGGGGGATGCCGTCCCCGTAGCCCACGGCCAGCGTGCCCCACCGCTCCGGCCCCCGCGACGTGTACGTGGCGCCGTATCCGCAGCTCCATCCCGCCGGAACCTCGC
>DASTLD010000644.1:0-5026 GCA_035715345.1 Longimicrobium sp. | reverse complement strand
CAGGTCCAGGTACACCGCCTCCAGGCACCAGAAGCACCCCCCGCCCAGCGTCGCGGTCTCTTTCTCCATCGTCCATCTCCGAAAAAGCGAACTGCTGACTCACGCAGAGCCGCGGAGACGCAGAGGGCCGCAGAGCAAAGCTGGAGCCTGTTCTCAGTAGTTCTCCGCGTCCTCCGCGTCTCTGCGTGAGGCTTTTTTTCAGCGCCGCGGGCAGGTGTCCGCGCCCTCGGGATCCGGCGTGCCGAACGTGCGCCGCTCGAAGCGCGGCTCCGCGCCCGGCTTGAGCACCACCACGAACAGGTTGGCGTACTCGCGGTCGCACAGGTCCGGCGCCTCCGGGCCGCCCAGCGCCGTCACGATGCGCCGCACCGTGTTGCTGTGCCCCACCACCAGGATCGTCTTCCCCGCCAGCTCGGTGCGCACCCGCTCCGCCAGCCGCGAGGCGTGGGCCAGCACGTCGCTGCCCACCTCGTCGATCATGGGCGTGACCTGGATCTCGTTGGCCAGCGGGAACGCCGTCTCCTGCGTGCGGCGGAAGAGCGTGACGCGGATGGCGTCCACCCCCTGGCCGCGCAGCGCGTCCGCCAGCGCCCGGGCGCGCGCCTGCCCGGCCTCGCTCAGCGGCGGGTCCTGCTCGCCGGGAATGCTGGCCTTTTCGCCGTGCCGCACGATGAACACGACGGTGGAGTCCTGCGCCGCGGCCGGCGCGGCGGCCAGCACGGCCGCCAGGAACAGGACGATGCGGGTGATGCGGGTCATGGGACGGATGGGGGTGATGGGGATCGCGGGGGTGCGGCGGCGTCAGCCCGCGGGGGCGACGCTCATCATGGTGGCCAGCATGGTGGATACGTGGCGCTCGCGGCCGTCCTGCACCGCGAACGCGTCGCCCGCGCAGACGGTGAGCGTGCGGCCGCTGCGTACCACCCGTGCCCGCGCAATGATCCGCTCGCCGACGGCGGGCGCCATCAGGTTGACCTTGAACTCCACGCTGAGCACCTCCGCGTCCGCCGCCATCAGCGTGAACGCCGCGTAGCCGCAGGCGCTGTCCAGCACGGTGGTCACGATGCCCGCGTGCACGAACCCGGTCTGCTGCGTCAGGTCCTCGCGGTACGGCAGCTCCACGTCCACCTCGCCGGGCGCCACGCGCAGCAGCCTGGCGCCGATGCTCTCCATCACCCGCTGCCGCGCGAAGCTGCTCCGCACGCGCGCCTCGAAGCCGGGGTCCCGCGGCTGGAACGTCATCGCGATGGGGTGCAGGGTGGACGCTGGCCTGGCGATTGAATGTCGCCACGATCCCCGCTTTCCACCAGCCGCCCCGCGCATGCCGGCCCTTTCCCGCTCCGAACGCCTGGACCGCCTGCCCTTCACCCGCCTGCATCGGCGACTGGTCGTGGTCTCCGGCCTGGGCTGGGCCATGGACGCCATGGACGTGGGCCTGATCTCGTTCGTGATGGTGGCCGTGGGCGCGCAGTGGGATCTGTCCAGGCTGGAGCTGTCGTGGATCGCCTCCATCGGCTTCGTCGGCATGGCCGTGGGCGCCAGCCTGGGCGGCACGCTGGCGGACCGCGTGGGCCGGCGCTTCGTCTTCGCGGCCACGCTGCTCGTCTACGGCCTGGCCACCGGCGCCGCGGCGTTCGCGTGGGGCGTGGCCTCGCTGCTCGTCTTCCGCTTCCTGATCGGCTTCGGGCTGGGCGCGGAGCTGCCGGTGGCGTCCACGCTGGTCAGCGAGTTCGCCCCGGCGCGCATCCGCGGGCGGGTGGTGGTGGCGCTGGAGGCGTTCTGGGCGCTGGGGTGGATCCTGGCGGCGCTCATCGGCACCTTCGTCATCCCCCTCTCGGACCAGGGGTGGCGATGGGCGTTCGCGATCGGCGCGGCGCCCGCGCTCTACTCCGCCGTGGTGCGCCGCGCGCTGCCGGAATCCGTGCGCTTCCTGGAGAGCCGGGGCCGCGCGGACGAGGCGGAGACGGTGGTGCGACGCTTCGAGGCCGCCGCGGGCGTGCAGGCGCCGCGCGAGGAGCCGCGCACCACCACGGCCGCCGCCGCCGTCCCCGCCGCGCGCACCGGCCTGCGCGAGCTGTGGACGCGCGCGCTGGGGCGGCGCACGCTGGCGCTGTGGCTGGTGTGGTTCGGGATCAACTTCGCGTACTACGGGGCCTTCATCTGGATCCCCACGCTGCTGGTGGAGCGCGGGTTCTCGCTGGTGCGCTCGTTCGAGTACACGCTCGTCATCACCCTGGCGCAGCTGCCCGGCTACGCGGCCAGCGCGTGGCTCATCGAGAAGTGGGGGCGCCGCCCCACGCTGGCGGCCTTCCTGGCCGGCTCGGCGGGGGCGGCGCTGTTCTTTGCCGCGGCGGAGAGCCGCGACGCCATCCTGCTGGCGGGCAGCCTGCTCTCGTTCTTCAACCTGGGCGCGTGGGGCGCCGTCTACGCCGCCACGCCGGAGGTGTACCCCACCGCCGTGCGCGCCACCGGCGCCGGCTGGGCCGCGGGCTTCGGGCGCATCGCCAGCATCATCGCGCCGCTCAGCGTGCCCTGGCTGCTGCCGCGCGGGGGAACGCCGCTGGTGTTCGGCACCTTCGCGGCGTTCTTCGGCCTGGCCATCGCCGGCTCGCTGCTGCTGCCCGAGCTGCGCGGCCGCGAGCTGGTGGAGACCGCCTGACGTCAGCCCGGCAGCAGGCGGTAGCTGAAGCTGGTGACGGCCTCCGTCGCGGGCACCGCCGCCTCGAACTGCGCGGTCTGGCCCTTCGCGGGCGCCTGCACGGTCACGGTGTGCGTAAAGCGCCCGCCGCCCACGCCGTAGAGCGTGAACTCGATGCGCACCGGGGTGCCGGCCGCGGCGGCGTTGCCGGCCACCTGCCCGGTCAGCGCGGTGGAGCCCTCCGCGTTGGTCAGGTTCACCCCGTCCACGAACACCGGCACGTTCTGCTGCGCCTCCGCCACGGTGATGGCGCGCCGCGCGATCTGCTGGGAGCGCGCGGTGTCGCCCGCCGTCCTGGCCGCGTCCGACTGGAACTTGAAGGCGTTGTACAGCAGGACGTGCGCATTCTCGTTCAGCGGGTCCACCCGCAGCAGGCCCGCGGCCACCGGCTCCAGCTCCGTCCACCGCTCCAGCTTGTAGAGCGACAGCGCGTGGTTGTAGCGCGCGTCGCGGTTGGTGCTGTCCAGCGCCACCACCTCGCGGAAGATGGCCTCCGCGGGCGCCAGCTGGTCCTGGCTGAACAGCCGCGCGCCGCCGTTCAGCATGCCGGACAGGGCCACCGCCCGGGTCTCCAGGCGCGACTGCATCTCCGTGGCGCTGGTGTCCGCCGGCAGCTTGTCCAGCGCCGCCAGCGCCTGGCGAAAGCTGGCGACGGAGCCCTGCACGTCGCCGCGCTGGCTCAGCACCACGCCGGTGTTGTAGAACGGGTCCGGGCGCCGGTCGTAGAAGGCGCCGGCCTGCTGCCACTTTGCCAGCGCGCCGGCGGTGTCGCCGGCGGTGTACGCGTCCATGCCCTGCTGGAACAGCGTCGCCCACGCGTTCTGCCGCAGCGGCTCCACGATGTCCGCCAGCTCCGGGCACAGCTCCACGGCGCGGGACAGGGCCTTTCCGCCCTCGTCGAGCTGCCCCAGGCCCAGGTGCGCCTCGCCGGCGGCCAGGTGGTAGCGCGGGTTGGCGGAGTCCTCGAACAGGCCGTCGCGCACGTGCCCGAGCGCCTGCTCGTAGTAGAAGCGCTTGCCGTCGCCCTGGGCCACCAGGGCGCGGTTGAGCGCGCCCTGGGCGCTGCGGGCGTGGAGCGTGGCGTCCGGCATGGTGCCGTTGCAGGTCACCTGCAGCATGGACTCCGGGCGGGCGGGGTCGGCGCGGCGCTGGGCATGCGCGGGTGTGGACGCGAGCAGCGCGGCCGCGCAGAGGGCGGTGAGCGGAAGGACGCGGTGTGTCATGGCCGGGTGGAGCGGAGGGGGTGATGGGGCCGGCGCCGCGGGGACGGGGTGCGCGCCGACGGGTGTTTCCGGGATGCTGGAGAATTACACGCGGGGGCGGCGGTTGTGCAAGGGTGGGCCCTCACCCTGCGTGCACGCCAGGCGCGCGACTTCGTCGCGTCCTGCCGCGCACGCTGTCCCTCTCCCACAAACTGCCGTGGGAGAGGGAGAAGGCTGGTGTGCGCCGCAGGCTGCCGTGGCAGGGCATAGAGACGCCCCGGCGGGGCGTCTCTACCCTGGAAATGCGCAGATCACCGCCCGACGCGCCGTTCTCTCCCGTGCAGTCCGCGCAGGCGGACTTCGTGTTGTCTCAGGCGCGGTTTCAACCGCCGGCTGGACGCCGGCCCGCCGCACCGCACTCCGCCGCCTGCGGCGCCCGCGGCCTGCTGAGATCAGTGCAGGTCATCCACGCCGACGTAGGGGTCGCGGTCGTCGGGGTCGGGCGGGGGGCGGCGCACGGTGCAGCGGTCGTGGTCCTCGCGCAGGATGCGGACGATGCGCGCCACCGGCTGCCCGCTCTCCAGCACCACCAGCTCGCTGCCCGGGTCCATCGCCGGAATCAGGTCCACCAGGCTCCCACCCACCTCCTCCATCTCCATCTCCCGGATCGCCATCACGCTCACCTCCCGGTTGGGGTCCGGGCGGCAAGCTACGGGAGGTGCCAGCGAGGGTGTTAACCCGAATCCGCCACCGGCGGGCCAAAGTTGACGCGGCACCGTGCGCACGAACGGCTTGCGGCACATCCTCCGCTTTCGAGCGCACCCAAGCCGTCAACGGGCCCGTGCGCCGGGCGCAAGCCGTTGCGAGAGCAGCCATTGGGGCACCGCGGGGTCGCCGTAGGCGGGGTCCCAGGCGTTGTGGCCCACGCCCTCCAGCTCGGTGTAGCGCACGTCGCCGCCGGCGGCGCGGAGGGCGGCGGCCATGCGGCGCGACTCGTCCACCGGCACCACCGGGTCCGCGTCGCCGTGGAAGATCCAGACGGGTGTGCGGCCGATGGCGCGGGCGTAGGCGGCATACGGGTCCGGCAGCTCCTGGAAGCCGGTCTCGTCGCGCGGAAAGGGCACGC
>DASTLD010000643.1:0-15001 GCA_035715345.1 Longimicrobium sp. | reverse complement strand
GACCTGGCCCGGCAGTCCGCGGCGCGCCCGGAGGAAGTGCTGCGCTCCCTGCGGGAGCTGGGGGAATGGCACTTCAAGGGAAGGGTGCCGAGCGGCGACGCGCTGCGGCCCTGGATGCCGCCGGAAGCGCCGCGCGAGCTTGCCTCCGAGCTTGCCCGCGCCATCCACCTCCGCCGGCCGCGGCGCCGGGATCGGGAGGCGGTCGCGGGGGAGCTGGTGATGGAGTACCGCGCGCACGGCCCGGCGCGGGTGACCCGCGGATGGGACTGGAGGCTGGCGACCGACGAGGCCCTGGAGGCGGGCATCGAGTTCGAGGAGCGCTGGGGCGGCGCGGCGGCGGCGGAGGACGACGAGGACGAGCACGGCCATCGCCACGGCGGGCACGACCACCACGCGTACTGAAAACGCTTGACGCTGGGGCGGGGCGGCGCAACCATTCATCAGCCCCCGCCATCCCCCCTCCCCGCGGTACCCCGTTGGACACGCCGACCGCCGCCCCTCCCGTGCTGGACGCCGCCGCGCTGGGCCTGGAGCCGCCCTTCGCGGCCGACCCGCGCGCGGACGACACCGCGCGGCTGGAGCGGCTGCTGCGGCAGGAGCGCAGCCTGCGCGCGGTCATCGAGTCCATCAGCAGCGAGCTGGAGCTGCGGCCGCTGCTGACGCGCATCGTGCAGCACGCCTGCGAGCTGATCGGCGCGGACCACGGGACCATCGGCCTGGTGGACGAGACGCGCTGGATCGTCCGCACGGAGGCCGTCTACCACATGCCGCCGGACGAGCTGGGCGCGGAGACCGGCCCGGGCGAGGGACTCGCCGGCCAGGTGCTGCTGACCGCGCGGCCGCTGGTGCTGGAGCGCTACGGCGACGTGGCGCACCCCACGCAGCCGTCCATGCTGGAGCACCCGGTCATCGGCATGCCCATCGCCTGGCGCGGGCGGATGGTGGGCTTCTTCGGCGCTGGGCGCTCGGTGCCGGACGCCGAGGGGCGGCTGCGGCCCTTCACGCCGGAGGACGTGGAGGCGCTGGGGATGTTCGCGCGGCACGCGGCCATCGCCATCCAGAACGCGCGGCGCTACGAGGCGGGGCAGCGGCGCTCGGAGCGGCTGGCGCTCATCGCCCGCGTGGGCCAGATCATCGCCGCGGACCTGCACCTGGACGAGCTGCTGCAGCGCGCGGCGGACGCCATCCACGACCTGCTGGGCTATCCCAACGTCTCCATCCCCCTCGTCCCTCCCAACGACCCCACGCTGCTGGTGCTGACCACGGTGGGCGGGCGCTACCGCGAGGTGGTCAGGGGCGAGCACCGCATGCCCATCGCCCGCGGGCTGATGGGGGCGGCGGCGCGCACGCGCGAGCCGGTGCTGGTCAACGACGTGTCCGCGGACCCGCGCTACGTGCCCACGCCGGGCGCCACGGGCATCACCTGCGAGCTGGCGGTGCCCATCCTGCTGGGCGGCGAGCGGGTGCTGGGCGTGCTGAACGTGGAGAGCGACACGCCCTTCTCCAACGAGGACGCGTTCAGCCTGCAGATCATCGCGGACCAGCTGGCCGTGGCCATCGAGAACGCGCGGCTGTACGAGCGCGGCCAGCGGCTGGCGGTGCTGGAGGAGCGGCAGCGCCTGGCGCGCGAGCTCCACGACAGCGTGACGCAGCTCCTGTTCGGCATCTCCCTGATCGCGCAGTCGCTGGGCCCGGCATACGCGCGGGACGGCGACGAGGGCGCCCGGCGCGCGGCGCGGCTGCTGGAGCTGAGCCGCGGCGCGCTGGCGGAGATGCGCGCGCTGATCTCCGAGCTGCGACCCAGCGACAGCGGCCGGGAGCGGGGGGAGAACGCGCCCACCGGCCTGGCCCGCGTGCGGCGCGACGGGCTGGCGGCGGCGCTGCAGTCGTGGTCCATCAAGGCCACGCCCGACGGCGTGCGGCTGGACCTGCGCACCCGCCGCTACCGCCCGCAGACGGCGGGGGCGGAGGAGGCGCTGTTCCGCATTGCCCAGGAGGCGCTTCACAACGTGGGCAAGCACGCGCGCGCCCACCGGGTGCGGGTGCGCCTGGGCAGCCGCGCGGCCGGCGCCTGGCTGGTGGTGCGCGACGACGGCCGCGGCTTCGACCCCGCGGCCCCCGCCAGCCCGGACGGCGCGCGGCGGCTGGGGCTGCTGAGCATGCGCGAGCGCGCGGAGGAGCTGGGCGGCGCGCTGCGCATCGACTCCGCCCCCGGCCGCGGCACGCGCGTGGCCGCCTGGATTCCCCTGGCCCCGACGCCCCGGTGAGCGCCCCCGTCCGCGTGCTGATTGCCGACGACCACGCCGTGGTGCGCGAGGGCCTGCGCATGTTCCTGGCGGAGAGCGACGAGGTGGAGGTGGTGGCGGAGGCGGCGGACGGCGTCGGCGCCGTGGAGCAGGCCCGGGCGCACGCGCCGGACGTGATCCTGATGGACCTGCTGATGCCGGGGATGGACGGCATCGAGGCGCTGCGCCGCATCCAGGCCGCGGGGGTGCCCAGCCGGGTGCTGATCCTGACCACGTACCTGGAGGACGAGCAGGTGCGCGAGGCGGTGCAGGCCGGCGCCACCGGGTACCTGCTCAAGGACGTGATGAAGGAGGACCTGCTGGACGCCATCCGCGCCGCCGCGCGCGGGCGGGCCACGCTGCACCCCGAGGTGCAGCACCTGCTGATGCGGCACGTGGCGTCGCCGGGCGCGGGGTCGCCGCTGGACGGGCTGACCGCGCGCGAGACGGACGTGCTGCGGCTGCTGGCGCGCGGGCGCAGCAACAAGCAGATCGCCACGGCGCTGTTCCTGAGCCTGGGCACGGTCAAGGGGCACGTGAGCGCCATCCTGGCCAAGCTGGGCGTGCAGGACCGCACCCAGGCCGCGCTCCTCGCGGCGCGGCACGGTCTGGCGGAGGACTGAGGAAAAGCCTCACGCGGAGACGCGGAGACGCAGAGAAAAGAACGCGGAGGAAGAGCGGGAGATGGGGAGAACGCCCGGGCTCCTTCTTTTCTCCGCAGTTCTCCGCGTCCTCTGCGTCTCTGCGTGAGTCCTATTTAGTTAGCATCCCTGACTAAAGTAGGGGATGGGGATCCGTCCTCCGTCACCCTGCAAAGCCCGACGCGAGCCACATCCCGTGCGGCGATGTAAACGTTATCATCGTCGCTGCCGCCCGGGTGCGGGCTCCTGCCCCGCGGCAAGCCGCTGACCCCTCCCCAGGCCGCCGCCTCAACATGCCGCGGCCTTCTCTGCAGCGCTCCCGCCGCTTTCCGGTCAGCGGCACGCTCCCAATTGCGCAACAATTCCGAGGCGCCGTCCCGCGGGCGGCTCCCGTTCAGACATAGCAGGTGGATGATGGTACCCAAGCGCACGTGCGACTGCCGGGAGGCGCCACACGCCCCCGGCTCCGTGCAGCACGCCCTGGACAGCCTGCGGATGCCGGGCTCGTTCCTGGCCCCGCTGACGGAGCGGCTGCTGATGGAGGCCGGGCTGCGGCCCGGCATGCGGGTGCTGGACGTGGGCTGCGGCTCCGGTGAGGTGGCGCTGCTGGCGGCGCGCATCGTGGGGCCGCAGGGCTGGGTGGTGGGCGTGGACTGCGACCGGGGGCCCCTGGAGGCGGCGCTGGAGCGCGCGGACGCCATGGGCCTGCGCAACGTGGAGTTCTGCCCCGGCGACGCGTCCGGCCGCCCCGCGGACCTGTTCGCCGGGCCCACGGTGCTGGGGCCGGAGGCGCGCTTCGACGCCGTGGTCGGGCGCATGGTGCTCATGCACCTGCGCGACCCCGCCGCGGCCATCAAGCGGCTGCGCCGGCGCGTGCGGCCGGGCGGCTTCCTGGCCTTCCAGGAGCTGGACTGCCCCGTGTCGCCGCTGTCGCTGCCCCCGCTGGAGCTGTTCGAGCGCGCCTGCGGCTGGATCCTGGACGCGCTGCGCGCGGCGGGGGCGGACCTGGAGGCCGGGCTCAAGCTGCGCTCGTGGCTGCTGGCGGCGGGGCTGCCGTCGTTCAGCCTGCGCGTGTCCGGCTGCGTGCACGCGGACGCGGACTCGCCCGTGTTCGGGCGGCTGGCGGACACGGTGCGCAGCCTGCTGCCGCTGATCCTGGCCACCGGCGCCGCCACCGCGGACCAGGTGTGCGTGGAATCCCTGGCCGCGCGCATGAGCGCCGAGGCCCGCCGCGCCCACGCCCGCGTGCAGGCGCCGGACCTGGTGGGCGCCTGGGCCCCGGTGCCGGCTCGCTGAAGCCGCCACCGGCCGTTTCGGTGGATGGTACGGCTCCCGCGGTTGTATATTGGTCGCACACCCGTAGCGGGAGAGCGTGATGTTGATGACGGATACGGACGCGATCACGGAAGCAGCGCTCAAGCTTTCACCCGAAGCGCGGGGGAAGCTTGCCGAACGCCTCCTGGCCAGCCTTCCTGCACCCGGCTCGACGACCGACTGGCACGCGGAAATCAACCGCCGGCTCGACCGTCTCGAATCGGGAGAGGCTGTCCTGATCGATGCTGATGAAGTACTCGCGAAGCTCAAGGCGCGGCGGCGGCGGTGAACGTCCGCTTCACCTCGGAAGCGGAATCCGATCTACTCGACGCGGGCGACTTCTACGAGGACGTCAGCTCCGAGGTGCGCGATCGCTTCGATGCGGAGGTCGATCGCGTGCTTGACCTGCTTCGAACCCGCCCGCACATGGGCACGCCGGGCCTCCGGGGAACGCGGCGTGTCCTGCTCCATCGATTTCCATACAGCCTGATCTACTGCGTAGACCGCGATGTTTCCATCGTCGCCGTGGCGCACCAGAGCCGCGACGACACCTACTGGCACGATCGCCTTCCGGAACCGTGATCTCGTCTCTTCCCCTGCTGCGCGACGGGGTGGTGCGCGGGGCGTGCCCGCACGACTGCCCGGACACCTGCGCCATGCTGGTGCACGTGCGCGACGGCCGCGCCGTGCGCGTGCAGGGCGACCCGGAACACCCGGTCACGCAGGGGTTTCTCTGCACCAAGGTCAACCGCTACGTCGAGCGCACCTACCACGCGGACCGGCTCACCGTGCCGCTGCGCCGGGTGGGCCCCAAGGGAGAAGGCCGCTTCGAGCCCGCGACCTGGGACGAGGCGCTGGACGACATCGCGCGGCGGCTGGACGAGATCCGCGGGGCGGACGGGCCGCAGTCCATCCTCCCCTACTCCTACGCGGGGACGATGGGGCTGGTGCAGGGCGGCTCCATGGACCGCCGCTTCTTCCACCGCGTCGGCGCCAGCCTGCTGGACCGCACCATCTGCGCGGCCGCGGGCAGCGCGGGGTGGGGCGTGACCTACGGCGACCGCATGGGCCCGTCGCCGGAGGAGGCGGAGCACGCCAGGCTGGTCCTGCTCTGGGGCACCAACACGCTCACCAGCAACCCCCACCTGTGGCCGGCCCTGCGCCGCGCGCGCGAGCGGGGCGCGCGGCTCATCGCCATCGACCCCATCCGCACGCGCACGGCCGCGCAGTGCCACGAGCACCTGCCCATCCGCCCCGGCACCGACGCCGCGCTGGCGCTGGGGATGATGCACGTCATCTTCCGCGACGGGCTGGAGGACGGCGACTACCTGCGCGCGCACACCGTCGGGTGGGAGGCGCTGCGCGAGCGGGTGCGCGAGTGGCCGCCGGAGCGCGCGGCGGCGGTGACGGGGCTGGAGGCGGAGCGCATCGAGGGGCTGGCGCGCGAGTACGCGCTGACGCGGCCCAGCTTCATCCGCCTGAACTACGGCCTGCAGCGCCACGCCGGCGGCGGCATGGCGGTGCGCGTGCTCTCCATCCTCCCCGCCGTCACGGGCGCGTGGCGCGACGTGGGGGGCGGCGCCACGCTCTCCATGGGCGGCGCGTTCAAGCCCAACCACGCGGCGCTCACGCGGCCGGACTGGATTCCGCCCGGCACGCGCACCGTCAACATGATCCGCCTGGGCGACGCGCTGACGCTGCCGGACGCGGGCGTGGGCGGGCCGCCGGTGCGCGCGCTGGTGGTCTACAACTCCAACCCCGCCGCCGTGGCGCCGGACCTGGGCCGGGTGCGCCAGGGACTGCGGCGCGAGGACCTGTTCACCGTGGTGCTGGAGCACTTCCGCACGGACACGGCGGACTACGCGGACTGGGTGCTGCCGGCCACGACGCAGCTCGAGCACTGGGACGTGCACACGTCGTACGGGCACCTGTACGTCATGCTCAACCGCCCGGCCATCGAGCCGGTGGGGCAGGCGCTGCCCAACTCGGAGATCTTCCGGCGGCTGGCGGCGCGGATGGGGCTGGACGACCCCGCCTTCCGCGACGACGACGTGGAGCTGATCCGGCAGGCGCTGGACTCGCGCGACCCGGGCTTCGAGGGCATCACCTTCGAGCGGCTGCTGGAGGAGGGATGGGCGCGGCTGAACGTGCCGGCGCCGTTCCGCGCCTACGCGGAGCCGGGCGGCCTGCGCACGCCGACGGGGATGATCCAGATCGTGGCGCCGGAGCTGGAGGCGCTGGGGCTGGACCCGGTGCCCACGTACGTCCCGCCGGTGGAGACGGCGGACGCGGACCCGGAGCTGGGCGCGCGCTTTCCCCTGGTGCTGCTGTCGCCGCCGGAGCACCAGTTCATGAACAGCACGTTCGTGAACATCCCGGCGCTGGACCGGGCGGCCGGGCCCGCGAAGCTGGTGCTGCACCCCAACGAGGCGGCGGTGCGCGGCATCGCTGACGGCGAGCGGGTGCGCGTGTGGAACGACCGCGGCGACTTCTTTGCCCGTGCGCTGGTGACGGAGGACGTGCGGCCGGGGGTGGCGGTGTCGTACGGGGTGCGCTGGGCGTCGCGGTCGGAGGAGGGGCGCACGGTGAACGACACCACCTCGCAGCGCCTGACCGACATGGGCGGCGGACCCGTCTTCTACGACAACGCGGTGGAGGTGGAGCCCGCGCCGCTGCCGGTGGCGGCCGGGGTGATGGAAGAGGAGGACGCGGAGGCCGTGCAGCCGGCGTAGGTCTGCACGGACGCAGCCGCCCCCACCCGCTCGCTTAGGCTCGCACCCTCCCCCAAGTCTGGGGGAGGGTTGTTGGTTTTGTGCGTGGTGATCAGGGAGCGACCAGGACGGTCCAGGAGAAGTCCTGGACCAGGCTGACGGCGGCCTGGTACGGAGCGCCGCCGTCGCCGGCCAGGGCGTGCTGCTGCGCGCTGAGCTCGACGCGCAGGCCGTTCGGACCGGGGGCGGGGAGCCAGGTCGCGGGCACGCGGACGGTGGCGGGGAGCGGGCCGGAGGCGCCCAGGGCCACGTGCGCCCCGCCGTCGCCCAGCAGGAGCAGGTTCCACGACGCCTGGGACGGCTGGGTCGCGTCCGCCGCCGCGGTCAGGAAGCGCAGCACCAGGTCCTGCCCCGCCGCGATGCGCAGGGTGTCGTCGTCCAGCGGGCGCGCCAGGTACAGGCGGAACGTGGGCGGCGGGTCCACGCCCGCCACCGTGGGCATGCGCACCTCCAGCGGCCCGCCCGCGCGCACCGGGTCCGGCAGCGGCAGCCGGACGAAGTACGCGCGCGAGGAGTCGGGGCGCGGCTCCGGCGCCACCGGCACGCCCGCCACGTGCAGGACGTCGTCCGCGAACGCGCGCGGGGTGCCGTCGTCCGCGCGGCCGGCGGACGCATATCCAACCGCGAACAGCGAATCGCCCGCGTGCAGGCGGGTGCGGTCGCCCACCTGCAGCGTGACCGTGGCGGAGGCGGGCCGCGGCTCCGGCGGCGGCGCGGTCACCTCCACGAAGTCGATGCACGCCGCCAGCAGCGCCAGCGGCGCCATCATCCACGCGCGGCGCATCACTCGGTCCCCGCCATCAGGTTGGCCTCCACCTCCCACGGCCGCTGGTCGTGGCGGCGGATGGCGCGGCCCAGGAGCCAGAAGGGGACGAGCGAGCTGTTCACGTCCACCCAGCGGTGCAGCGTGCGCCCGCCGGGTACCTGCGCGGCCAGCCAGGCGTCCGCGTGCGCGCCCGCGCCCAGGAAGAGCTGGTCCATCTGGATGACGTGCACGCGCTCGTGCGGCAGCGTGCGCTCGTCCGCCCAGGGGTCCGGCGCGTCGCTCAGGTACACGGTGCCGGAGTACGCCGCGCCGCTCACCACCTCGCCGCTGGGAAAGCGGAAGAGGTGGGCGGGCGCGCGGAACACCATGGCCCCCGACGACAGGCTCTCGCCGGCGTCCAGCTCCAGCTCCGGCGCGGCGATGGCGTAGCCGGTGGCGATCAGCGCGGCCAGGTCCGCCTTGAGGTGCACGGGCCGGCGCGCGCCCGGCGTCACGTAGACGTTGACGGGCCCCACGGGCAGCATGACCCGCGACAGCGAGGGGCGGCCCGCGCCGGCGTTCCACATCACCGACGACCCCACCGCGGCCACCTCGCGCCCCAGCAGCCCCGCGCCGGCAAAGTCCTCCACCGCGATGCGCTTGCCGGCGTACACCGCCGCGCCGCCCAGCGCCGCGCGGCTGAAGCCGTCGCGGAACGAGCCGCCGCGCAGCTCCTGGGCAATGCCGCCCATCACCCCGCCGAAGACCATGTTGGCGGCCAGCACCCCGCCCTCGCGCGCCCACCCGGGCGTGCGCGACAGCGGCGGCTGCTGCGTGCCGGGCGGCGTCACGGCCTGCGCCGCGACGGGCGATGCGGAGACGGCGGCGGCCAGCGCGCACGCGGCGGCGAGCCGCGCGAAGGAAAGGGGCATGGGCGTGGAGCGGGAGAGAAACGTCCGTAGGGGGAGGCGAAAGGTAGCCACGCGCGCGGAACCCGGGCAAGCCGCCGTTGCGCCGGTATGCGCCGCCGCTTACTCTCCCCGCCCGGCCGATTCCAGTCCGCAACCCGAACCGCCGACCGCGCTTGGCTACCCCGACAACCGCGCAGCCGAGGAAGAAGCTGCTCTCCGGCGCCAACCTGCTGAACGTGCTGCTGGTGTTCGTGCCCATCGCCATGCTCATGGAGTGGGTGCTGCACTCGCCGCCCATGTGGATCTTCGTGATCAGCTGCCTGGCCGTGATCCCGCTGGCGGGGATGATGGGCCACGCCACGGAGGAGATCGCCGAGCGCGTGGGCGAGGGCGTGGGCGGGCTGCTGAACGCCACCTTCGGGAACGCGGCGGAGCTGATCATCGCCATCGTGGCGCTGCGGGCCGGGCTGTTCGACCTGGTCAAGGCGTCCATCACCGGCTCCATCATCGGCAACGTGCTGCTGGTGTTCGGGCTGAGCGCGCTGGTGGGCGGCTGGCGCTACGAGACGCAGAAGTTCAACCGGACCGCGGCGTCGCTGGGCGGCACCCTGCTGGTGCTGAGCGCGGTGGGCCTGGTGGTGCCCGCCGTGTTCCACATGCTGGTGGGCAACACGGCCGCGGCGGCGGAGCGCAACCTGAGCCTGGAGATCGCCGTCGTGCTGATGGTGACGTACGTCCTGAGCCTGTGGTTCACGCTCAAGACGCACCGCCACCTGTACATGGGCGACGCGGGCGAGGGCGAGAAGGAGGGCGCGTACGAGGACCACAGCCCGGTCGGCAAGGCCGTCGCCATGCTGGTCATCGCCACCATCGGCGTCGCCATCATGGCGGAGTTCCTGGTGGGCGCGGCGGAGGCGACGGCGGAGAAGCTGGGGTGGAGCGAGGTGTTCGTGGGGGTCATCGTCGTGGCCATCATCGGCAACGCGGCGGAGCACTCCACGGCCATCATCATGGCGGCCAAGAACAAGATGGACGCCTCCATCAACATCGCGGTGGGCTCGTCCATCCAGGTGGCGCTGTTCGTGGCGCCGCTGCTGGTGTTCCTGAGCTACTTCATCGCGCCGCGGCCCATGGACCTGATCTTCACGCCGCTGGAGGTGCTGGCCATCCTGGCCAGCGCGGGCATCATGGCCCTGGGGGCGCACGACGGCGAGAGCCACTGGATGGAGGGGGTGCAGCTCCTGGCCATCTACGTGATCCTGGGCATCGCCTTCTACTTCCTGCCCACGGAGGCCGCCCACGGCGCCGCCGCGGCCGCCACGGGAGGCGCGGGAGGAGCGGGAGGCGGGCACTGACGGCCCGGACGGCGAAGGCCTCCGCGTCCGGCGGGCAGTGGCGCGGGGGCCTGGCCCCCGCCCGCTCGCCCGGGCTCGCACCCTCCCCCACGTCCGGGGGAGGGTTTGTTGTTTCGGGCGCTGGTGCCCGACGCGGGGATCCGGCCGGCGGTTGAAAGCGTAGACGAGCATCGGCGTCCGAGCCGCCCGGCGAATGAATTCGCGGCTGGGAAAACGTGATGTCCGCCTGCGCGGACGGGTGCCGTGTGAGGGCGGGCGGCCGCGCGTGCGGCGGCGCCGGTCGCCGGGGGCGGCCGTGTCGCGGCAGGTTGCGGCGCGAGAGAAAGCCCCTCCCCCGAAGTTGGGGGAGGGGCAGCGAGGAACGAGCGGGGAGGGGGCCTCCGCCCACGGGAGGCACCCCGCCGCATCGAACGAGCGCACGCCCGCAACGGCAGCCACCGCGCCGGAGCCCGCCGCGCACGCCTGCCGCGCACGCAGGGGTGAGGGTTCCGCCCCGCCGCTACGCCGCCGCCCGCGCCTCCGCGGCGTCCAGGCGCTGGACCATGGCGTGCAGCGCCGCCCGCCACTCCGCCCCTCCCTCCGCCGCGCGCTCCACCACCTCGCGCAGCGGCTGCGGCACCGCGGGGCCGGCGGCGGCCATGGCCAGCAGCGTGGCGTAGCGCGTAAAGCAGTCCGCCTCGCCCTCCAGGTCGCCGGGATCGCCCTCGCGCGGGCGCGGCGGGCCGCCGGGCACCAGCCGCGCCGCCTCCAGCGCCACGCCGCGGAACACGTCCACCAGGTCGCCGTCCATGAAGCGCAGCAGGCACCCCACCCCGTCCGCCTCGCGCGCCCGCCGGCGCTGCCGCTCGTACAGGAGCTGCAGCGGCCGCACGGCCCGCCAGCGCACCTCCACGTGGTCCAGCAGCGCGGCGTAGAACGCCCGCTCCGCGCCCTGCAGCCTTCCCACCCGCCGGACCGCGGCGGCCCACTCCGGGGTGTAGATGGTGTGCCGCGGCTCCCCGGCCCGGCCCCGCGGCCGCGCCGCCCCCTTCCCGTCCGCCTTGCCGTGCATGGCGCTCCTCCTCCGTGTCTGGTTCCGGTGCGTATGGACGCGGAAAGGAACCGGCCCCGCGCCCGGGGCGCCAAACCGTCAGCGGCCCTGCGCGGGGGTGAAATGCGCCCGGGGAGCGCCGCGGCGGCATTTCCCCGCCTACTACGTCTGCTTTCGTGCTGGCGGAGGCGCGTGCGCGCATCGTATGGTGTCGCTTTCTGATGGCGCGGGGTCCTGCGCGGGCGGGTTCATGGGAGACCACCACATCATACCGGAGCCACCCGGCTGGCCGCGCGCGGACGCGGGCATCCTGGCGGAGGTGCCCACCACGCTGGGGCTGGTGCTGTGGCAGGCCGCGCGGCACGTGCGCGACTGGGCCGCGCAGCCGGAGGCCCGTCCCGCGCTCTTCCATCCCCCGCCGCGGCCGGCGTGGGTGGCGGCCAAGCGCGCGGAGGCGCGCGCCCTGGCGCCGGGGCTGCCGCTGGACCGCATCCTGGACGTGACGGCCGCGCCGCTGGGCGTAGAGCCGCGCGCGCTGGCGGAGGCGTGCCGGCAGGTGGCGCTCTGGGGCGAGGAGCACGGGCACCGCGAGGTGGCCATCCACTTCGCCGAGGCGGGCGCGCTGGCCGCGCCGTGGGACGCGCGCCTGGCCAACCTGGCCGGCCGCCTGACGCGCAACGCGGGCGACTACCACCGCGCCGAGCTGTGGCTGGAGCGCGGCATCGGCCTGGCCCGCGAGCGCCACGACTACGTGGAGCACGCACGCGGGCACCTGGGCATGGCGCTGCTGTGCAAGCTGTTACGCCGGGACAAGCGGGCGCGGAAGCACTTCCACGCCGCCGCCGTCACCGCACAGAAGTCCGGCCGCGAGTGGCTGGCCGCCGAGGCCGAGCACGATCTGCTTGCGATGATGATCGAGCGTGGGTATCTCGCATCCGGCTACATCCACGCACGCCGCGCGCTGAAGTGGTATCCCAAGCACCACCCACGCTTTCCCCTCTTCGCGGCTGACTTCGCTTGCCTCCTCATCCGTGATGGCAAGTACGCCGACGCGTCGGCCGTTCTCAGCGCTGCCCGTGAGGCGGTGCAGGATCCCGCACAGCGCATCGTCATTCAGGCGCTGCACCTCCGCGCGGTGGTCGGGGTTGGCGATCCGCTCTCGCTGACGGTCGCCCGTGAGGTTGAACAGGTGATTGAGGAGCAGGCGATTGAAAGCGCGGCGCTGGAGGCCGCGGCGCGCTTTCACCTGGCCGAGGCGGAGCGTGGGCTCCAGAGATGGAAGGAGGCGGAGGAGAACGCGCGCGTAGCACTCGGCATCGCGACCAAGCGTCGCGACACCGAGTTCCAACGCGTGTTAGCCGAGCTGCTGGAAGAGGTCCAAGCCAGGTACGTACCGGTACCGCCGGGAGAACTTCCCCGTCCCGGCGTCGCCGAGTTGGTCGAAGCGATTGGCGAGCGGCTGGTGCGCTGGTCTCCGACGCGGCGCGGACGCGGGCGCTCGATCCCAGACGGCGAGTGGGCGGCGTGACCTAGTTGCCCGAGCCGAACGTGTATCCGGATCGCGCGGTGCTGTCGTTCGGGGCGTCGTCGGCGTTGCCGGACCCGTATGTCATCCCCCCCGCGAGTTCGGTGTCTGTGCCGTCCTGCGGCGCATCAACGTTGCCCGAGCCAAACGTCACGCCATTGAACGCTGGCCCGCCCGTCGAGACGTTCGCATCAGGCGCGGTGGGGTTGGCGCTGGTGCACGCGCCGAGTGTGGCCGCGGTCAGCAGGAAGGTGCCGAGGAGGAGTGCGCGCTTCATTGTGGGTTCCTCTGGAGAAAGCCGTGGGGCGCGCCAGGAGGGCGCGCCCCACGATACTTTCACCCACACATCACCCGCCAGCTTGGTGGGGTATTTCACGCGGAGGCAGTGAGCGCCGGCACCGCGCTACGACGGATCCGCTCGCGCACCGCGGCGGCCGGCCCACTGCGGCGGAAGGTAGATGCGAACGGCCTTCACGCGGCCGATGCCGGCCACGTCCTGTTCGGGCGCGCGCTTCAGGTCGTCCAGCACGCGGGGCACCCACGGGTACGGCTGCCGGGCTCCGTGCGAGGGCTGCCACGGCTGCACCCGGAGCGTCTGCCGCTCGACGGGCCAGTCGCCCGCGGCGCGGCGGGCGAACATGATGGTGCGGATGGCATCCGCGAGGTCTTCTACCGTTGCATCGGGGAGGAGACGGATCACGTCGTAGGGTTCGACGCCCGGGCGCCGCTCGACGACGAAGGCACCCCCACCGGGCGGGAGCGTCTCCGTGATCACGAGCATCACCGGGATCCTGCGCGTGCGACCGCGTTGCGGCGTCTGCGACGACAGCGGCTCGGGCAGGACGGCGGTGGCCAGCACGGCCGCGAGCAG
This sequence comes from Longimicrobium sp., assembly GCA_035715345.1. Lineage (GTDB taxonomy): Bacteria > Gemmatimonadota > Gemmatimonadetes > Longimicrobiales > Longimicrobiaceae > Longimicrobium. The sequence goes on along the minus strand of DASTLD010000643.1, from coordinate 1,553 downwards.
CGTGAGCGTGAGAGCGCGAGTCATCATCAGCTCCTTTGCCTGGGTGCGAGGGAAGGGCTGCGCAGGTTCTCCTATCCGCACGTGGTCACGTATCCGCAGTCCCACAGCTCCCACTCCTCGGTCTCGGGATTGAACTCGTAGATGCACACGTAGTCGACGCGGGCCTCGTCGCCGCAGGCGCTCGTTCCCCCGTTGCCCTTGCCGGTGTGCCAGCTCACCGTTTCGCCGCCGGTGTAGTCGCCGACGTAGTATTGCTTGCCCTCCGGCTCCTCGCCCCCGGTGCCCTCGTCGCAGTCGCCCCCCGCGGTGGGCGGCTCGCCGTAGTACGGGTCGAAGCCTCCCTCCGCCGGCTCGTTGTCCCCCTCGTTCACCACGCACGGGCAGGGCTCCTGCTCACGGGTGTCCCGACGTGGCTCCGATTGTGTGTTGGTCTCCCCCCACAAGAGGGACTGCCACCAGGCCTCGAAGCTCACGTCTGCACTGATCGTCAACCCACAGCTCTTGCCGACATAGAACTGCCACGTATGCTGGAACGGATCCATGTCATGGTTGAAGTTGCGCGTGTGCCGTGGCACCATCGGCAGTGACGTGGACCCGAGCACGGTGGGGGTTGCGGTCTCCTGCCAGCGGGCGCTTCCAAACATCCGCGCGTGGTAGGCGTTGTAGGTCATGGAACCGAAGACGTCCGCATAGTTGGCCGGCTGGCCCGCGAACCGGTTGACGATCACGACCGCGGTCTTGATCCTGACCGGCCACTGCGGCTCGGGATCCGCCTCCGAGCTCAGCGCCGGTGCGTCCGGCGCAGCGGAGATCCGCGGCACGGTCCCCGTCAGCGCATCGGCGCAGCCGCCGAGCATGAGCGAGGCACTCCAGGCGCATAGCCATCGTGGGATTCTCATGGGTTCACCTGCCGGTGGAGGTTAGCCCGAACCGCGGAGTCTCGGCCCCGCGGGCCCTGTCCTGCGCACCGCGCGCCGATGCGCAGCAGGAGCGTGACAACCGTGCTGTCTCCGAACTCGAGGAGCGGCCCGTTCAGGAGCAGCCCGGCCGGGGAGGTGGACGCGGCGTGGAAGCCAGCCTGGTAGGGGTTCGGCACGCGGCCCAGCTCCCGCACGCCGTTCCCCTCCACGCCGACGAACCGGATGTGCCCCGTGGAATCCCCGTTCTCGTCCGCCATCGTGATGAAGACCTGCCGGCCGGCGATGCGGGCGCTCCTGATGTTGCTGAACGGAACCAGGTCCGGATCGATGACGTGGACGGTGTGCGGACCGGGGCCCAGCGGGTCGAGCATCAGCCGTCCTTCGCTCCGCTGGCCCCCCCCGTCCGGCACCCAGGCCTTCCAGACGAGCATCGCTCCCTCCGGCTCCACCAGGAGCGTCGGGATGTGCACCGGCTCACGTCCGCCCCGGATCAGGCGGCCCATGCTTTTCCAGTGGTGCTGCCGCCGCCACAGGAAGAGGGAGTTCCCATCGGACCGCAGGGAGAGATCCGGCTGGACCACGGCAAGCACGAGCCCGAGGCTGTCGGTGTGGGCCATGCTGACGTACGCCACG
>DASTLD010000642.1:0-7629 GCA_035715345.1 Longimicrobium sp. | reverse complement strand
CCCTCCCCCCGAAGTTGGGGGGAGGGTTGGGGAGGGGGGCCTCCGCCGCGCACACCGCACTCGATCCCCGCACAGGTCCGTAGTTGCTGTCCGTACCAACGAGAGAAAGGCCGCGCGGGCAGGGGTGCCCGCGCGGCCTTCCGCGCGTCAGGGGGAGAGCGGCGCCGGTCAGGCGGGCACCAGCTGCTCCTCCTGCGCCAGCGCGTCCTCGACGTCCGAGTAGTCCGGGTCCGGCAGCTCGGTGTACACCGGGTGCGACAGGTAGCGCTCGCCGAAGTCGGCGATGATCGACACGATCAGCTTGCCCTCGAACTCCGGCCGCGCCGCCAGCTGCAGCGCCGACCAGGTGATGGAGCCGCTGCTGATGCCCGCGAAGATGGCCTCCTCGCGCGCCAGCCGGCGGGCCGTCGCGATGGCGTTGTCGTTGCTGACCTTGATGACCTCGTTGTACACCGAGGTGTCCAGCACGCCCGGCACGAAGCCCGCGCCGATGCCCTGCTGCTTGTGCGGCCCGGGCGCGCCGCCGGAGAGCACCGGGCTCTCCTCCGGCTCCACCGCCACGATGTGGATGTTCGGGTTCTTCTCGCGCAGGTAGCGGCCGGCGCCGGTGATGGTGCCGCCGGTGCCGATGCCGGAGACGAACGCGGCGATCTCGCCCTTGGTGTCCTCCCAGATCTCCGGGCCCGTGGTGCGGTAGTGGATGTCGGGGTTGGCCGGGTTGTCGAACTGGCGCGGCATCCAGGCGCGGTCGCCCATGCGCTCCAGGATCTCGTTGGCGCGGGCGATGGCGCCCTTCATCCCCTTGGCCCCCTCCGTCAGCACCACGCGGCAGCCCAGCGCGCGCAGCATGTTGCGGCGCTCCAGCGTCATGGTCTCCGGCATGGTGAAGATGCAGCGGAAGCCGTGCGCCGCCGCGGCGTACGCCACGCCGATGCCGGTGTTGCCGCTGGTGGGCTCCACGATGACCATGCCCTTGCGCAGCGTGCCGCGCTTGAGGGCGTCCTCCACCATCGCGGTGCCGATGCGGTCCTTGACGGAGTTGAACGGGTTGAAGCCCTCGTTCTTCACCACCACCCGCCCCGGCAGCCCCTGGGCCAGGCGGTTGAGCTGGATGAGCGGCGTGCTGCCCATCGTCTCGGTGATGTCGCGATAGATACGTCCGCGTGCCATTCGTGGCCTCTTGTGGTGAGGGTGCTGGAGTGCTGCGAGCGGGGCCCCGGCGCCGGCCTCTGCGCGGGCGCGGGGGGATTCCTGGACGCGTAGCGGGGGATTGGCTGGGCTAATCCAGTCGTAAATTGTAAGAGGTTCCCGCGTCCCGCAAGCCCCCCGTCCGCACCGTGGCGTTCCGGTGGCGAGCCCGCCGCGCGGGGCCTATACTTCCCCGGAATGCGCCAGGCGTTCCGCCGCTCACGATCCTCCCGCCACCGCACCAGGAGAATCCCCGTATGCCGAGCCTTTTCCGGCGCGCCGCCGCCCCGCTGTGCCTGCTGTCGCTGGCCCTGGCGCCGGCGGCCGCGGCCCAGCCCGGCCTGCCCCCCGCGCCCCGCGCCCGCATCGTGCCCAAGACCGACACGCTGCACGGCGACGTGCGCGTGGACGACTACTTCTGGCTGCGCGAGCGCACCAACCCGGACGTGATCGCCTACCTGCAGGCGGAGAACGCCTACGCCGACAGCGCGATGGCCGGGACCAAGGCGCTGCAGGAGACGCTGTACCAGGAGATGCTGGCGCGCATCCGCCAGACGGACCTGAGCGTGCCGGACCGCATCGGCCCCTACTTCTACTACTCGCGCACGGTGGAGGGAAAGTCGTACCCCATCTTCGCGCGGCGGCGGGGCAGCATGGAGGCGCCGGAAGAGGTGCTGCTGGACCGCAACGAGATGGCGGAGGGCAAGCGCTACTTCAGCACCGGCGCCGTCACCGTCAGCCCCGACCACCGGCTGATGGCGTTCAGCGTGGACACCACCGGCGCGGAGTACTTCACGCTGATGGTCAAGGACCTGTCGACGGGGCGGATCCTGCCGGAGCGCATCGACAGCGTGCACTTCTCGGTGGCGTGGGCCGCGGACAACCGCACGCTGTTCTACAGCAAGACGGACGCGGCCCAGCGCCCGGACCGCATCTTCCGCCACGTGCTGGGCACCGACCCGCGCGGCGACCAGCTCGTCTTCCACGAGCCGGACGTGCTGTTCCGCGTGGGCATCGGGCGCACCAAGGACGACCGCTGGATGACGCTGTCGTCGTCCAGCTTCACCAGCTCCGAGTACCGCGTGGCGCCGGCGGAAAACCCGGCGCAGTTCCGCCTGGTGGAGCCGCGGCAGAAGGACCTGCTCTACTACCTGACGCACCAGGACGGCCGCTTCCTGATCCGCACCAACGCCGACGGGGCCAACAACTTCAAGCTGGTGGCGGCGCCGGTGGACAACCCCGGGCGCGCGAGCTGGCGCGACGTGGTGCCGCACCGGGACAGCGTGCTGCTGGACGGCTTCGACGTCTTCCGCGACCACATCGTGCTGTACGAGCGCGCCAACGCGCTGCGGCAGATCCGCGTGCGCGACGTGCGCTCGGGGCAGGACCACCTCATCGCGTTCGCGGAGCCGGTCTACACGGCCGGCGGCGGCTCCAACCCCGAGTACAACACGAGCACGCTGCGCTTCAGCTACACCTCCATGGTCACGCCGCCCAGCGTGTACGACTACGACATGCGCACGCGCGAGCGCACGCTGCGCAAGCAGTCGGAGGTGCTGGGCGACTGGGACCCCGCGCGCTACGCGACCGAGCGCACCTGGGCCCGCGCGGCCGACGGCGCCATGGTCCCCGTCTCCCTGGTCTACCGCAAGCCGCTGGTGAAGGACGGGTCGCGGCCCATGCTGCTGTACGCGTACGGCTCGTACGGCAGCAGCTCGGACCCGACGTTCTCGTGGAACAACCTGTCGCTGCTGGACCGCGGCGTGGTGTACGCCATCGCCCACATCCGCGGCGGCCAGGAGATGGGCCGGTCCTGGTACGACCAGGGCAAGATGATGAACAAGCGCAACACCTTCACGGACTTCATCGCCGTGGCGGAGCACCTGGTGCGCGAGCGGTGGACGGCGCCGGAGCGGCTGGCCATCACCGGCGGCAGCGCGGGCGGGCTGCTGATGGGCGCGGTGGTCAACATGCGCCCGGACCTGTTTCGCGTGGTCGTGGCCAACGTGCCCTTCGTGGACGTGATCAACACCATGCTCGACGCCTCCATCCCGCTCACCGCGGGCGAGTGGGAGCAGTGGGGCAACCCGGCCAACGAGGAGCACTACCGCTACATGCTGTCGTACTCGCCGTACGACAACGTGGAGCGCAAGGCGTACCCCGCCATGCTGGTGACCACGGGGCTGAACGACCCGCGGGTGGCGTACTGGGAGCCGGCCAAGTGGGTGGCCAAGCTGCGGGCCATGAAGACCGACCAGAACCTGCTGCTGCTGCGCACCAACATGGGCGCGGGCCACGGCGGCAGCTCCGGCCGCTACGAGGCGTACCGCGAGCAGGCCTTCCGCTACGCCTTCATCCTCAGCCAGCTCGGCATCACCCGCTGAGTTGACCGGCGGACGATCCAGACAAGAGCGGCGGCCGTGCAGAACTTCGCACGGCCGCCGCTTCGTTTGATGGGGAGGAAGCTTACGCCGCCTCCATGATCACGTCCGGGTGTTTCGCGGCGATCTGGAGGAGACGCACCGCCGGTCCGCTGGGAGAACGGCGGCCCTGCTCCCAGTTGCGAAGCGTCTTTACGCTGATGCAGAGCGCCGCTGCAAACTTTTCCTGGGTGAGGCCGAGCCCCTCCCGAACGGTCCGCGGGTCGGGCTCGCCGACGAAGGTAACCCGCGCAGCTGGCGCCTCTCCACGAAGATACGCGCCCGCTTCTCTGATGCTCTCCACGAGTTCGTCGAACAGCTCGTCCTTCATCGGTTCCCTCCTGTAATGACTTCTGCTTCGACCAGCATCCGAAGAACGCGCTTCTGCTCCTGCGAGAGATCCTCCTGCTCATTCTTCCGGTAGATCAGCAGCAGCAGGATCAGCTTTTTCTGGTCGAAAACATAGTAGATGACGCGGATCCCGCCTCGCTTGCCGCTTCCCGGCGCCGACCATCGCAGCTTTCGCAGACCACCCGTCCCGGAAATGACTGCCCCTGACGCCGGGTTGGCCAGCAGGACGTTCTGCAAGGCACGGAACTCCTCGTCGTCCAGGAGCTCCGCTCGACGGCGGTTGAACGGCTTGAACTCGACGAAGATCATGCCGGAGCATAATGTACGCCGGAGGCGTAGTCAACGTACGTGGGGATCGATGAGTCTCGCAAAACGAACGGCGTCCGTGCGCAACGCACGGGCGCCGTTTGCGTGCGCCCGTTTGGACACATGCCATCCTTTTCCGCTATCTCTCGTCAGATTGCGGGCGTAGCGTTCGTTAACGGGATGGGCTTATGCATGCGGCATGCATCTTGTACTTTAGATTATCGACCGCGCCGTTCCGGCCGCAGCGATGGGTGATGCCCCGCGGGGACACTCCGTTCGCTCTTCCTCGAAAAAACCGCCGCACCGCTTCACTTTTCCACGACACCGCCGGTCTGCGCCCGCCGGAAGCACCTCGTCGGAACAGACGTTTAAGCACACAAAGCAGCAGCTGGACCCGCGCGCGGCCGCACCATTCCGCGCCGTGCCGCACCGTTCTGTACCGCCCGCCGCGCGGGCGACCCCCGGGGGCAGCGCCCCCACCCCACCCTCCACTTTTGTGAGGATCGATGCGCAGCAAGTCACTCGTGATGTTCGGTTTCGCCGCGGTGCTGGTGGCCGCGGCCTGTGAGGGAGTCCGCGAGATGCGTCCGGGCCCGACGGAGCCCGCAATGGGCAAGGTCCGCCCCAACCTGGACGGGACGCCGGACCTGGTGGTGGACGTGGCCCAGACCGCCAACTCGTGGGGCGTGTTCGAGGAGACGTTCACGGCGGGCCAGTGCAGCGTGGAGGAGGGCAACATCCCCACCGGCACGCACCGTTCGCTCCGCTTCTCCGTGCTGATCAACAACCACGGCACCGGCGACCTGGTGGTGGGCGACCCGCTGGCCCACATGGACCCCAACGGCGACGGCAACTTCTCCGACCAGGACGGCCTGTTCGAGTTCGCGAGCTGCCACCGCCACTTCCACTTCCGCAACTACGCCACGTACGAGCTGCTGCCGGTGAACGCGGACGGCAGCTACGGCTCGCCGGTGCAGTCGCGCAAGCGCGGCTTCTGCATGCTGGACACGACGCCCGCCAACAGCGACGCGGCCCAGCCGGAGGCGCCGTACTACCGCAACTGCGGCAACCTGACCATCCACGGCAACCAGGGCATCTCCAAGGGCTGGGGCGACGAGTACACCAAGTGGCTCCCCGGCCAGCTCTTCCTGCTCACGGACCCGAACGAGCCGGTGGCCCCGGGCAAGTACGTGATCCGCATCGTGGCCAACCCGCCCTTCACCCCGCAGAACGGCGAGCCCTGCCCGGCCACGGACAGCCAGGGCAAGTGCCACATGTTCGCGGAGCTGAGCTACGAGAACAACGTCGGCATCGTGCCGATCACGATCCCGGCCGGCCGCCTGGGCAAGACGGGCTACGGCCCGGGCTCCGGCGAGGTGCTGGGCGAGCAGCTCGATCCGCACCACCACCCCGAGGCGCACGCCGCGCACTGAGCGGTCGCCAGAGTGACGAAGAGGGCGGGGAGCGATCCCCGCCCTCTTCGTTTGTTGATCTGCCGGGACGAACGGCAACGGCGGCTCTGGGCGTGTCCCCCCGGCGCCAAACTGCCCGCGCCGGGGGGCCGGGCTGCGCGCGCCGTAGGCAACGATACGACTGTTGCCAACGGCGCCGAGCCCCCGGCGCGCCCGGCACCCGCGCCCTTCCGCGGGATCCGCTCGCGCGCGCCGGTGTCTCGGCCCTGCGGGCGCGCATCCCTCACGCATCGCGCTTTCGCACTTTCGCACTTCATCGACCCCCGCACTTCCCCCCCGCGCCGCCCGCATCGTACCTTGTCCGCATCTCCCGCCGTTCCACCCGAATCCCGATCCAGGAGCCGCGACGTGCCGCACGCCGCCCCCCCTTCCTCCACCGCCGACGATCCGACCGTCGCCTCCGGGCCCGACCGCCTGCCGCGCAGCCTGGGCATCTGGAGCGCCGCGGCCGTGCTGGTGGGCTCCACCATCGGCAGCGGCATCTTCCGCGTGATGGGCGGCGAGGACGGCGTCGCGGACCGCGTGGGCACCGTGGGCGCCATCGGCCTGATCTGGGTGGTGGGCGCGGTGGTGGCGCTGATGGGCGCGCTGACCATCGCCGAGCTGGCGGCCATGTACCCGCGCTCCGGCGGCATCTACGTCTTCATCCGCGAGGCGTACGGGCCCATGCCGGCCTTCCTGTTCGGCTGGACGGAGCTGCTGGTGATCCGCCCCTCCGCGCTGGGCGCCATCGCCCTCATCTTCGGCGAGTACGCCGTGCACCTGCTGGGGTACAGCCGCGGCGGCGCGAAGTGGATCGCCGCGGGGGTCATCGTGATCCTGGCGCTCGCCAACCTGCGCTCCGTCGGGTGGGGGGCCGTCGTGCAGAACCTGAGCACGGCGGCCAAGGTGGCGGGCATCGCGGGGCTCTCCGTGCTGGCGTTCGTGCTCGGCAACGGCGAGGGAGGCGCGCTGGCCACGGGCGACATGTCGCTGTCGCCGGTCTCGTGGGCCGGCTTTGGCCTGGCGCTCGTCTCGATCATGTGGGCGTACGACGGCTGGGCCGACCTCACCTTCATCGCGGGCGAGGTCAAGGACCCCGGCCGCACGATGCCGCGCGCCATCATCCGCGGCGTGCTGGCGGTGGTGGCCATCTACCTGGTGGTCAACCTGGCCTACCTGCACCTGCTCTCCATCCCGGAGATGGTGAGCTCCGGAAGAAGCCTCGAGGACGGGGGGCTGGTGGCGAGCAACGCTGCGGAGAAGATCCTCGGGACGGCGGGCGCCTCGGTGGTGGCCGTGGTGGTGATGATCTCAACCTTCGGCGCGACCAACGGGTCGATGATGACCGGTCCGCGCATCTTCTACGCGATGGCGGAGGACGGCAACTTCTTCCGCCCCATCGCGGCGGTGCACCCGCGCTGGCGGACGCCGTACGCGGCAATCCTCCTCGCGGCGGCGCTGGGCGTGGGCTTCGTGCTGATGCGCAGCTTCCAGCAGCTCGCGGACGCCTTCATCCTCGGCATCTGGCCCTTCTACGCCCTGGCGGTGGGCGCCGTCTACATCCTGCGCCGCCGCCGTCCGGACGCGCCGCGCCCCTACCGCACCTGGGGATACCCGCTGGTGCCGCTCGTCTTCCTGGTGGCGTCCGTGGCCATGCTGCTGAACTCCGCCTTCAACAACGCGAAGATGACGCTGTTCGGCTTCGGCATCATCCTCCTCGGCATCCCCGTCTACGACCTGTGGAAGGGGATGAGCGGGCGGCGCACGGCGTAGTCGGCGACCGGATGCGGGGTGCCTCCCGTGGGCGGGAGGCCCCCTCCCAAACCCTCCCCCAACTTCGGGGGAGGGCTTTTTTCTCTCGTGTCCTCTGCGTCCTCTCTTCTGAACCTCCGCGCCCTCTGCGTGAAAAA
>DASTLD010000641.1:0-4197 GCA_035715345.1 Longimicrobium sp. | reverse complement strand
CAGCACCGCGGAGCCGCGCAGGTCCGCCACGTTGTAGTCCGGGTTCGCGAAGGTGAAGCACGCCGCGTCGCCCGGCCCGTCCGGGTCCACCGCGTAGAGGCCGGGGTCCGACTCGCCGCCGCACTCGCCGCCCAGCTCGATGGTGCCGCGGTCCCGCCCGTACTCCGCGAAGCGGAAGCTGCGCCGCGCCTCCAGCTCCTTGAAGCCGCGGTAGTCGCCGGCGGAGATGAAGGGGCGCGCGTAGAGCTGCAGGCTCAGCGTGGGGCTGAAGGTCCAGTCCAGCCGCGTGCTGAGGGCCACGGTGGTCTGGTCCATCTCCCCGAACACGTAGCGCCGCCCGAACGTCTCCGTGGCCAGCGCGTCGGTGCGCGCGCGGACGTACTGCGCCATGCTGCGGAGGCGCTCCAGCTCGGGGCCCAGCGTCACCTGCACCGCCGAGCTCGGCCGCGCCTGCACGTAGCCGTAGGCGTAGCGCGAGTGGCCGCCGGCGTCGTCCTCGAAGGTGCCCACGTCCACGCCCGCCGACACCCGCTTGCGCGAGTCCGACCCCACGCCGCCCGTGAGCGACCAGTAGCCGGGACGCTCCGCGATCGGGCCGCCGCGCGTCAGGCGGTCGTCCAGCGTGGGGAAGGCGCGCTCCACCGTGGCGTTCACCGTCCACAGGCTCTTGAAGGTGGCGTTGCCGCGCAGGGCCGCGTTGTTGGTCAGCAGGTCGCCGCCGAAGTTCCAGGTGTGGCTGGTGAAGGCGCGCACGAACCAGTCGCGCAGCAGGCGGCCGGGCCTGTCGTGGCGGCGGCCGAAGAGCGCGGAGAGGCCGCGCGTGTCGGTGCGCCCCTGGAAGCCCAGGTCGTTGGGCTCGAAGCCGGGGCTGATCTCCTGGTACCACAGGCTGCCGCGCCACGCGCCGCCCTTGCGCAGCGCGAAGCCCGCCACGTGCCCGCTCAGCGAGGTGGCGGTGGAGTCGTAGCGCAGGTATCCCGCGTCCGGCCGGCGGTAGTAGCGCGCGCTGGAGCGCTGCGTGGCGGCGATGGCGTCCGCGCTGCCGCCCACCCGGCTGCCCGCGACGAAGCCGCTGGCGGACCACATGCGGTTGGCCCAGTGGTGCTCCGCGTCGATGCCGCCCACGTAGGCGTCGCTGCGCAGCAGCGGCTCGAACACGGAGTCGCGCTGGCTGCGGTGCGCCGCGGTCAGGATGCCGCCCACCACGGTGCGCCCGCCGTTCAGGTCCCTGCGCACGCGGCCGGCCAGGTAGTTGGTCAGCGGCTCCACCGGCACCGTGCGCCGCTCGCCGTCCGCGCCCAGCACGCGGGCCTGCTCGCGCGACGTCAGCGCGTCCAGCACGCCCACGGACCAGCCGTTGGCCGTCTTTCCGCTCAGCTTGACCGCACCCAGGATGGTGGTGGCCGGCGGCGTGTCGTGGAAGGCGACGTCTGGGTCGCCGCCCAGCCCGAGCTGCGGCGCGCGGCCGATGCGGCGGCTGTAGAAGAACTGCGGCGTGCCCTGGCTGATGTAGGAGAGCAGGTTGCCGAAGCGGAAGATGTCCGTCCCCTCCACGAAGAAGGGCCGCCGCTCGGGCAGGCGCACCTCGTAGGCGCTCAGGTTCACGATGGCGGGGTCCAGCTCCACCTGCCCGAAGTCCGGGTTGACCGTGGCGTTCAGGGTAAAGCCGCTGGGCAGCCCGTAGCGGACGTCCGCGCCCACGGAGGCGGACGCGTCGTTGGCGTGGTAGAAGGGGTTGTCCGGATTGCCGGGCGCCCGTGCCATCCGCGCGACCGCGTACGGCTGCACCTCGAGCTGCGTGGGCGCGCGCACGCCCACCAGCCCGGACAGGCTGCCGAAGCGGGAGACGTACGCGTTGTCGCTGCGCACCCACGGCGCCCAGTGGTAGCGCGCCTGGTGCCGGGCGATGTCGCGCGTGAGCTGCAGGCCCCAGGTGCGCCCGCCCTCCGGCTCGCCGCGGCTGAAGCGGAGCTGCGAGAAGGGGATGCGGAACTCCGCGGTCCACCCGGCGCTGTCCACCTGCGCCGCGGCCTCCCACACCGCGTCCCAGCCGAAGTCCTCCGCGTTGTCGTTGCTGAAGTAGACGTCGCGCTTGACCCCGCGCGGGTTGACGCCGAATGCGAAGGCGGTGCGGCGGTCGTAGTAGCTGTCCACCATCACCTGCGCCCAGTCGGAGTAGATGCCGCCCGCGTCGCGCCGGGCGAGCTGCGCGGCGATGGAGTCCGGCGCCGGGTCGTGCATGCGCATGGCCACGTACAGCGCCTCCGCGTCGTAGAGCACGCGCGCCTCCGTGCGCAGCCGGGCGGGCGCGCCGGCGTTGGGATAGCTCTCGGTGAAGCTGGTGGTCACTTCCGCCGCGGCCCACGCAGCGTCGTCCAGCCGCCCGTCGATGCGCACGGCGGAGGCGAGCGGAGCGGCCCGCAGCGTGGGCGGCGCGGCCGGCGCCTCGCGCGCGGGCGATGGGGCCTGCGCCGCCAGGGGAGCGGTGAGGGCGAGCACCGGCAGCAGCGCGCGGACGATGTCGGTAGGTCTCACGGGATGCGATGGTCGGGGATTGGATACAAACGTCTGCCATGATGCTAAAAAACCTTCCGGAATATGTCCAATACCTGTAACATTCGTTCCCGATACGATCTGCATATCGACGCGGGCACACTTTCGCACTCCCGCACTTTCGCACTTTCCATGGACGACATCCCCATCCCCCGCGGCGTGGAGCTGCGGCATCTGCGCTACTTCGTGGTCGTCGCGGAGGAGCTGCACTTCGGGCGCGCGGCGAAGAGGCTCAGCATCGCGCAGCCGCCGCTGAGCCAGCAGATCGCGCGGCTGGAGGCGCTGGTGGGGTACCCGCTGTTCGAGCGCAAGCCGCGGGTGGCGCTCACGGAGCCGGGGCGCGTGCTGCTGGCGGCGGCGCGGCGCACGCTGCAGTCGGTGGCGCACGGGGTGGACGCCACGCGCCGCGCCGGCCGCGGCGAGAGCGGCACGCTCACCGTGGGCTTCGCGGCGTCGGCCATGCTGACGGCGCTGCCGGAGGTGTTCCGCGCCTACCGCGACCGCTTTCCCGGCGTGGAGCTGCGGCTGCGGGAGATGTCCACGAGCGCGCAGATGGACGCTCTGGGGGTGGGCGCGCTGGACGTCGGCTTTTTGCGCGAGCCGGTGCCTGCGCCCGGCGTGGTGGCGGAGCCGGTGCTGCGCGAGCCGTTCGTGGCCGCGCTGCCGCCGGAGCATCCGCTGAGCGCGGGGGGCAGCCTGCATCCGGCGGCGCTGGCGGACCAGCCGTTCGTGCTCTTTCCGCGCTCCGTGGCGCCCACGCTGTACGACCAGGTCATCGCCGTCTGCCGCGCGGCGGGGTTCCATCCGCAGCAGGTGCAGGAGGCCCAGGAGTGGCTCACCATCGTCAGCCTGGTGGACGCGGGGCTGGGGGTGTCGCTGGTGCCCGCGTCGTTCCAGCGGCTGCGCTGGGGCGGGGTGACGTACCACGGGCTGGAGCCGGCGGGCGATCCCACCACCATCGCCCTGTGCCGCCGCGCGGAGGAGCCGTCGCCGGTGCTCGAGCCGTTCGTGCGCATCGCCCGGGAGCGGATGCGGGAGGCGCGGTAGCGTGTTGCGGGGCGATGGGGGATGCGCGATGATGCAGCGCCGTTCATCGCCCACCCGACTTTCCGCCGAGGCGTCGATGCCATCGCCCAAGCAGCAGTTCCTGGCCGCCTACGACCGCGAGCACGAGACCACCATGCGCGTGCTGCGCGCGTTCCCGCCGGAGAAGGCGGACCTGCAGCCGCATCCCAAGTGCAAGACGGCCAAGGACCTGGCGTGGGTCTTCGTGGTCGAGCGCGGGCTGGGGACGCACGTGATGAACGACGCGTTCGCCAAGGGCGGCCCGGAGGGCGAGATCCCGCAGGCGCCGGAGACGTACGGCGAGGTGCTGGAGGCGCTGGAGCACGCGCACGCGGAGTTCCGGGCGCTGGTGGAGGGGCTTTCCGACGAGTCGATGAACGAGACGGTGAAGTTCTTCACCGCGCCGAAGACGATGGGCGACGTGCCGCGGCTGGAGTTCCTGTGGTTCCTGGTGAACGACCAGATCCACCACCGTGGCCAGTTCTCCATCTACCTGCGCATGGCGGACGCCAGGGTCCCCTCCATCTACGGTCCCACCGCGGACGAGCCCTGGATGTAGAAAAAAGCACCACGCAGAGA
>DASTLD010000640.1:0-4008 GCA_035715345.1 Longimicrobium sp. | reverse complement strand
CCCCCAACTTCGGGGGAGGGGCGTTTCTCTACCCGCACCGCAACCCGCCGCGGCACGGCCGCCCCCGTAGAGACGCCCCGGCGGGGCGTCTCTACCATGGAAATGCACCGCTCGCTGCTCGGCGCGCTGATCTCTCCCGTTCAGTCCGCGCAGGCGGACTTCACGTTTTCGTTGCCGCGATTTCAATCGCCCGACGGCCCCGGGCGGGTGCTTGCGTGCGGGCGAGGTCCTCCGGGTGCTCCGCGGGCGGCCGGGGTTTACCGCGGGGCGGAAATCACCTAACTTCAATGCTCCCATAGGGCTCCGGGCGTGCGCGCCGGAGCCCGCTCCGCGCGGGTCCCCCGCCGCTGCGTGCTCTTCGCGATCTTTCCGAGAGGTCCCCGATGTTCCCCGTGCTGTTCGAGTTCGGCGGCTTTACCGTCACCACCTTCGGGCTCATGATCGCCCTGTCGTTCCTGGCGGCGGGGTGGGTCACCGCGCGCGGGCTGGCGCGCGCCGGCCACGAGCCCGACCACGCCTGGGACCTGGCCGTGTGGGCGGCGGTGGGCGGCATCCTGGGCGCCAAGCTGTACTACATGGTCCTGCACTTCAACGAGACGGCGCTGGACCCGTGGACCGCGCTGACCTCACGCTCGGGGCTGGTGTGGTACGGGGGATTCATCGGCGGCTCGCTGGCGGTGCTCTTCCGCCTGCACCGCCTCAGGCTGCCCGTCTGGCCCTTCGGCGACGCCATCGCGCCCGGGCTGGCCATCGGCTACGTGCTGGGCCGCATCGGCTGCTTCCTGGTGGGCGACGACTACGGCGGGCCGAGCAGCGCGCCGTGGGCCGTGCGCTTTCCGCAGGGCGCGCCGCCCAGCACCGCGGGCAACCTGCGCGCGTTCGGCGTGGACGTGCCCGCGGGAACGCCCGACAGCGCCGTGCTGGCCGTGCACCCCACGCAGCTCTACGAAGCGGGCATCATGCTGGCCATCTTCTTCGTGCTGCTGCGGGTGCGGCCGCGGCTGGCGCAGGCGCCGGGGCGGCTCTTCTTCCTCTGGCTGGCGCTGGCGGGGGCGGAGCGCTTCTTCGTGGAGTTCTTCCGCGCCAAGGACGACCGCTTCCTGGGCATGTTCTCCGTGGCGCAGCTCATCAGCCTGCTGCTGATCGCCACCGCGGCGGCGCTCGCCTGGGGCATGGGGCGCGGCACGGCACGCACGCCGGCGGCCGCGCGGGCCTAGACGCCTCCGCGCGACAGCTTTCCGGCACCGGCCGGCCGGCGGATTCCTTCCGCCGGCCGGCCTTTTTCCGTGCCCGTGAATTCCGCCGCCGCGACCCTTCGGCGGGGAACACTTGACGGCGTGCGCGAACGGTGTAATCATCTATCCTGTCGCATAACGTTGGTACGCTGGCGTACCTCCCCGTGGCCGGCCGGTTCTCTCCCTCACACCGGCACCTGACGCCTTTCCTTTCGTGCGGAGGCTTCGCATGACCGTGCCACACCCGCGCTTGCGCGTATACATCAGTTTACCCGCCCTCGCGCCGCTGGCCCTCTTCGCCGTGTGGGGATGCGGGAATCCGGGCGCGGAGGGTGAGCGGGCGGCGGCGGTGAAATCTCCGGAATTTGTCGTGGAACGTGAGCTTGCCATCGACGGCGAATTCGGAGTCGTGGGCGGCGTGGCGGTGGACGGGCGAGGCCGCATCTACGTGGCGGACGCGCAGCGGCAGGAGCTGCTGGCCTTCGGCGCGGACGGCGAGCCGCTGGGCACGCTCGGCCGGCGCGGCCGCGGCCCGGGCGAGTTCCAGCAGCTCCGCGACGTGGCCGTGGGCCGCGGCGACACGGTGCTGGCGCTGGACCCCGGCCAGCAGCGCGTCTCCGTCTTCGGCCCGGACGGAAAGCGCGCGTTCGACCTGCGCCTGCCGGCTTTGGGCCGCGCCGGGCAGCCGCTGCTGGCGCTGGCCTCCGGCGGGCTGATCCTCCCCTATCACCCCAAGACCGCCGGCCGCGCCGCCACGGACGCGCCGCTCTCGCTGGTGTCCGTCCCCCGCGGCGCGCGGGGCGATGCCGCCGCGGTGGGCAGCGTGCCGGGCCGCCCGCGGCTGCGCGCGCCGCTGGGCCAGGGGCGCTGGGAGGGGGAGATGCCGTACGCGGCCACCCCGGTTCTGCGCGTGGGCCCCGGCGACCGCGTCTACCAGGGCAGCGGCGACAGCGCGTCGATCGCGGTGCTGGACGCGGCGGGGCGGCGCGTGGGCGCCATCCGCTGGGAGTGGACGCCCGCGCCGGTCACCAGGGGCGACGTGCGGCGGCTGCTGGCGTCGCTGGGCGGCGAGGCGTCCACGCGGGTGCAGCGCCACGCCATCGAGGCGGCGCAGCGGGACGGCACCCTGCCGGCGCACCGCCCGGCGTTCGCCGGCTTCGTGGTGGACGACGCGGGCCGCGTGTGGGTGCGGCCGGTGCGCGCGGACGAGTACCTGGTGCGCCGCGACCGGCGGATGGAGTACGTCCGCGACGGCGCGGGCGCGGAGGCGGCGGAATGGTGGGTGTTCGACGGAGACGGGCGGCGCGTGGGCACGGCCACGCTGCCGCGGCGGGTGCGGCTGAGCGCCGTGCGCGCGGACCGCGCCTACGGCGTGGAGACGGACGAAGACGGCGTGCAGCGGGTGGTCCGCTTCCGGGTGACCGCACCCGGGCCCGCGGCGCAGAACCCCGGGAGCGTGGCAGCACGATGAACAAGGAAACCCTCTCCAACGCGGCCACCGTGGTGCTGGTGGCCTGCGCCCTTACCGTCACCGGCCTGGTGGTGCGGCGCGAGCTCTTTGCCGGGGCGCCCGCCCCGGCGCCGGCGGCGGCCAACCCCGGCACGCAGGACCGCGAGATCCGCGGCTGGGAGAGCATCGCCGCCGAGGGCACGGCCATCGGCCGGCCGGAGGCGCCCATCAAGATCGTGGAGTTCTCCGACTTCCAGTGCCCCTTCTGCGCGGTGGTGCGCACCAAGCTGGACAGCCTGGTGGCCCGCGCGCCGGACCGCGTGCAGATCGTCTACCGCCACCTGCCGCTGACCTCCATCCACCCGCACGCCACCAAGGCCGCGGTGGCCAGCGAGTGCGCGGCGCAGCAGGGGCGCTTCAAGCCCTACCACGACGCGCTGTTCGCCGGGCAGAAGGCCATCGGCACGCGGACGTGGGGGGACTATGCCCGCGAGGCGGGGGTGCCGGACCTGGCGCGCTTCGGCCGCTGCGTGGACGGCGACGAGACGGCGGCCCGCGTGGCCCGCGACGCCGCGGTGGCGGAGCGGCTGGAGCTCAAGGGCACGCCCGTCTTCCTCTTCGACGGACAGCTGGTGGTGGGCCGGAGCGGCGCGGAGAAGGTGGAGCGCTGGGTCTCCGAGGCACTGCAGAAGGGCGGCTGAGCGCCGCCGCGGTCTCTCCGGGGACCCTCCCCGGGAGCGGCGGCCGGATCGAGCCGCGCCGCCGGAAGCACTCCATCATTCACGAAGGAGGGCAGCATGAAGAAGCTCTGGGTGAACCTCGTGGCGGCGCTGATGATCTTCGTCGGCGGCACGCACCTGACCCAGCAGGAGGCCTCGTCGCAGCTCGCGCCGGTCCCGGCGGAGAAGGTGGCATGGTGCGACAGCCCCCCGGGGTCGAGCGGCTGCACCTGCTGGTCCGCGGACGGCGACGTGTGCTGGGGCGACTGGTGCATGGCCGGCTACGACTGGTGCACGTGGGGCGTGTACTAGCCCGGCGCAGCGCATCAACCGCAGCCCCTGTCCGCCGGATCCGTCCGGACGGGCAGGGGCTGTTCCGTTGCAGCCGGCCGCGGCGGGCGCGTACGTTCCCGCCATGGGCGATGCCGAATCTCCCCGCCTGAGCCGCCGCCGCTTCGTTGCCGCACTGGGCGCGGCCGCGGGCGGCGTGATGCTGCGCGGCTGGGGCGTGGAGCCGCGCGCGCTCCAGGTCACGCGCCACGCGGCGGGCGAGCGCCGCGGACCGGACCATCGCCCGCTCACGGTGGCCCAGGTCACCGACCTG
>DASTLD010000639.1:0-10360 GCA_035715345.1 Longimicrobium sp. | reverse complement strand
TCGGTGGCCACCGCGGCGTTCGTGCTGCCGCTGCTGCTGATCGAGGCGGTGGTGCCCTTCGCGGACCTCAACTTCGTGGAGACGGTCGGCAACGTGTTCTACATGGCCGCGGGCGCGGCGGCGGTGGTCATCTCCTCCGCGGGGTACCTGGGGCGGCGCATCGACGGGATGGCGGCGGTGCGGCAGGTGGGGCCGCGCTTCTTCTCCGTGTGGGGCGCCGCCATCATCCAGGTGATCCTGATCGTGCTGGGGCTGTTCCTGCTGGTGATCCCCGCCTTCATCTTCGCGGCGTGGACGGCCACCATGCAGCAGGCGGTGATGATCGAGGGGCGCAACGCGGGCGAGTCGTTCACGCGCTCCAAGGAGCTGGCGGAGGGCTACTTCTGGCACATCCTGGCCACGGGCGTGGTGACCCTGCTGGTGCTGTTCCTGGCGGGGGCGGGGCTGGCCCTGGTGCTGGACGAGCTGGGGACCGAGCCGCGCATCTCGCTGATGCTGAGCAACGTGGCCATGATCTTCTTCAACCCGTTCACCTACGTGGTCAGCACGGTGCTGTACTACGACCTGCGCATCCGCAAGGAAGCCTTCGACGTGCAGCTCATGACGGAGGCGCTGGACGAGGAGGGCCCCGCCCCCGCCTGACGCGCGTCAGGACCCGGGCGCACGGAGGTCCGAGGGGGTGCGCGGCAGGACCTCGTGGTGGTCGTCGTACTGGCCCGCGTAGCCGGTGACCTCCAGCGCCTGCCCCGCGCGGATACCGCTCACGTCGATGCCGGTCTGGGCGTCCACGAACACCAGCACGGCGCCGGAGCCGTCGTCCAGCATCAGCTTCCATCCGTAGGGCCGGTCGTCCGCCACCTCGCCCTGGACGCGCCCCGCCACCCGCACCAGCAGCCCTTCCGTGTCCTCGTTCACCTCCGACGTGCGCAGCGGCCGGGGGGCGGGCACGCGGCCGCGGTCCATCACCAGCACCGCCGCGCCGGAGACGGTGAGCTGCTGGTTGGGGTTCGCGAGCACGCCGCTCACGAACACGCGCGATCCCCGGGCGTAGCGCTCCGTGGTGTCGCCGGGCATGACGTAGATGCCGGCGCCGCGGTGCTGGATGGCGAAGCCGGCGTCGAACGTCCCGCTGCCCACCGTCACCACGCCCTCCACCGCCACCTGCTCCCCGTCCGGCTGCTGCCGCGCGTCGGCGATGGACATGGTGTCCAGCCCCGGCTTCAGCCCCGGCGTGCAGGACGCCAGGGTGAGGAGGGCGATGGGCAGCAGGGAAGGGCGATGGCGGCGCATGGGGCGGCGGGGGGATCGGGGGATGGGATGCGGGGTGACGTGCGGGCACGCCAACATTGGTGTGGATTCCCCGCGTCGCAAGCGACGCGGGGGGCCCCACCCCCCGGCCCCCTCCCCCGCGCCGCACGACCCCCGGCCCGCGCTGCCCGCCCCTCCGCCCGCGGCGCGAGAGAGGGGGAGAACTGCGCGAGGATCGCGCGATTTTCCTCTCCAGTTCGCAAACGGTGTCATCCTGAGGAAGGCGCCTCGCGGCGCTCTCCTTCACACAAGGCCATGGCGCCGACCGAAGGATCTTCTCCGCCTGCCGCGGGGCTTGCGTCGCGCGCGGATGCAGGCCGGCGTCCTCGCGCGCGGCGAAGCCGTGCGTCGGGCGGGCAAGATCCTTTCGGTCGCGCACAGGGGCGGGTGCGGGGGCAGGGCTTCGCGCGGCGCTCCTCAGGATGACAACGCGCCGGGGACGGGAGGAGGTGCAGCGTTCTTCCAGGCTCCTCCTGCCGTTCTCCCGCAGTTCTCTGCGTCCTCCGCGGCTCTGCGTGAGCCCCGCCGTTGCCGTGCGCTGATGCGGACGGCTATCGTGCGTGCGATCCCATCACCCAACCCAGGAAGAACGACGCGACCGATGCAGCACCGAATCGCCCGGATCGTGGTTCCCGCGCTGGCGCTGCTGGCGGCGGCGCCCGCGCACGCGCAGGAGCGCCTGTCCGCGGAGGAGCGCCGCATCGTGGCGTGGATCGACGCCAACGCCGACGGGGCCGTGGGCCTGCTGGAGCGCATCGTCAACGTCAACAGCGGCACGCTCAACCCCGAGGGCGTGCGCGAGGTGGGCCGCATCCTGGAGGCGCCGCTCGACTCGCTGGGCTTCGACGCGCGCTGGATCGCGCTCCCGGACTCGCTGCGCCGCGCCGGGCACCTCTTTGCCTACCGCCAGGGCACGCGGGGAAAGAAGGTGCTGCTCATCGGCCACCTGGACACGGTGTTCGAGAAGGACAGCCCCTTCCAGCGCTTCGTCCGCGAGGGCGACGTCGCGCGCGGGCCGGGCGTCAACGACATGAAGGGCGGCGACGTCGTCATCCTCTACGCCCTCAAGGCGCTGCACAGCGTGGGCGCCCTGCGCAACACCACCATCACCGTCGCGCTGACCGGCGACGAGGAGGCGCCCGGCCGGCCGCTGGAGATCGCGCGCCGCGAGCTGATCGAGGCCGGCCGCGCCAGCGACGTGGCCCTGGAGTTCGAGACCGGCAGCCGCGACCGCGAGACCGGGCGCGACTTCGCCACCATCGCACGGCGCAGCTCCAGCGCGTGGACGCTCAGCGTGCGCGGCCGCACCGGGCACTCGTCCGGCGTCTTCGGCCAGGGCTCCGGCAGCGGCGCCATCTACGAGGCCGCGCGCATCCTGAACGCCTTCCACGAGGAGCTGCGCGGCGAGCAGTACCTGACCTTCAACCCGGGGATGATCCTGGGCGGAACGGACGTGGTGTGGGACACGGCGCAGAGCCGCGGCACCGCGTTCGGCAAGACCAACGTCATCGCGCAGACGGCCCTCGTCACCGGCGACATCCGCACCCTCACGGACGAGCAGCTGCAGCGCACCCGCCAGCGCATGCGCGAGATCGTCGCGCGGCACCTGCCGCAGACGGAGGCGGACATCACCTTCAGCGACGGCTACCCCTCCATGCCGCCCACGCCCGGCAACGCGGCGCTGCTGGAGCGGCTCAACCAGGTCAACCGCGCGCTGGGCCTGGCCCCGATGGAGGCGTTCGACCCGGGCCGCCGCGGCGCCGCGGACGTGTCGTTCGTGGCGCCGTACGTGGACGCCATCGCCGGGATGGGCGCGCACGGCGGCGGCGCGCACGCCCCCGGCGAGTGGGTGGACCTGTCCACGCTGCCGCTGCAGATCAAGCGCGCCGCGCTGCTCATCTACCGCCTGACCCGCTGACGGAGGACACCATGGCCGCACCCGCGTCCGCCGCGCTGCGGCGCCAGTCGGAGATCTACGTGGCCGGGGTGGCGGGGGCGCGGCCGGAGATCCCCATCGACCCGGTGCGCCTGGAGGCGGCCGCCCGCCGCGCCATGAGCGACGAGGCCTTCGCGTACGTGGCCGGCGGCGCGGGCACGGAGAGCACCGTGCGCGAGAACCGCGCGGCCTTCGAGCGCTGGCGCATCGTCCCCCGCATGCTGCGCGACGTGTCCGTGCGCGACACCTCCGTGGAGCTGTTCGGCGCGCGCCTGCCGTCGCCCGTGCTGCTGGCGCCCATCGGCGTGCTGGAGATGGCGCACGAGGAGGCGGACGTCGGCGTCGCGCGGGCGGCGGCGGCCACGGGCGTGCCGATGGTCTTCTCCAGCCAGGCGTCGCGCACCATGGAGGAGTGCGCCGCCGCGATGGGCGGTTCCCCGCGCTGGTTCCAGCTCTACTGGTCGAAGGACGACGCGCTGGTGGAGAGCTTCGTCCGGCGCGCCGAGGCGTGCGGCTGCTCGGCCATCGTCGTCACGCTGGACACGACGATGCTGGGCTGGCGCGTGCGCGACCTGGAGCTGGGCTACCTGCCGTTCCTGCGCGGCAAGGGTATCGCGCAGTACACCAGCGACCCCGTGTTCACCGCCGCGCTGGCGGGCCCGCCGCCGGAGAGCGCGGCCACCGGCAAGCGGAAGGTGAACCTGTCGTCGCTGCGCGTCTTCGCGGAGCTGAGCCGCGCGCACCCGGGCGGCTTCCTGCGCAACCTGCGCTCGGGGGTGCCGCTGCGGGCGGTGCAGCAGTTCATCGGCACCTACTCGCGCCCATCGCTGACCTGGGAGGACCTGCCGCGGCTGCGGGCCATGACGCGGCTGCCCATCGTGCTCAAGGGCATCCTGCACCACGACGACGCGCGCCGCGCCGTGGACGCGGGGATGGACGGCGTCGTCGTCTCCAACCACGGCGGGCGGCAGGTGGACGGCGCGGTGGCCACGCTGGACGCGCTCCCCGCCGTCGTGGACGCGGTCGCCGGCAGGCTGCCGGTGCTGATGGACAGCGGCATCCGCGGCGGCGCGGACGTGTTCAAGGCGCTGGCGCTGGGCGCCCGGGCCGTGTGCCTGGGGCGGCCGTACGTGTACGGCCTGGCGCTGCGCGGCCGCGCCGGCGCGGAGGAGGTGATCCGCAACCTGCTGGCGGACTTCGAGCTGACGCTGGGCCTGGCCGGCTGCCGCACCGTGGCGGAGGCCACCCGCGAGTCGCTGGTCCGCGCGGGGTAAACGCCATCCGCTGCGGATCGTCCCCTGCCCCATCGGCAAAGCTACCGTTTGCCGACGCCCGCTGGTCGTGGCGGTTTGTGCTTTCCCGCCATATCCTACGTTTTCATGCTGTCGAGTTTCGTACCTGCCTGACCTTGTATGCCGAGCCAGAATGCGCCACAGCGACGCGAGCCGCGCCGCGTCATTCCACCTCCGGCCCCTCACCCTTCCGCCGGCTTCGGGATTCCGCACGAGCTGAGCACCCCGCTCGGGATCGTCCTCTGGCGTGCAGTGCGCGACGTGCAGCTTTGCACCGAGCTGCCTCCCGCGGAGCGGCAACGCCTGGTTCGCGCGCCGACGACGGAGGTCCTTGACCGGTTTGCGGCCGCGCACGCCGAGGCGCCGGAGCTCTCGCCCGCGCTCGCCGCGTTCGCCGCCCTCCTGCGCTCACCGGCGACGGTGAAGGTCGGCGAGCTGGCGGCCGCATGCCAGCAGGTCTTCGAGTGGGCGGATGTGGAAGGGCACAAGCAGACCGCCCTGTGCTTCGCGGAAGCCGCTGCCTACGCGGATCCCACGGACCCGGCCAGGGCGAACTTCGCGGCGCGCGCGGCGCGCCGCGCGCTGCTGCGCGAGCGGGCGGCCGCATGGTATGCGCGGGCCCACCGGCTGGCTGCCACGGCCAGGAACCCGCGGGAGTCCGTCTACGCGCTGCTCGGATACGGCACGATGATGAAGGATGCCGGGAACTTCGAGGAAGCGCGCAGAGCCTTCGAGCGCGGTGCGCGGCGCGCGATCAGCACCCACCGGCGCAGGGAGGCGGGAGAAGCGCTCCACGATCTCCTGGCGCTGGCCCTGGAGCAGAGGAAGCTCAAGCTCGCGGAAGTCTATGCACGAAAGGCCCTCTGGACCTATCCCGTGCGTCACGGCCGCTTTCCGGCGCTCGCCTACGACGTGGCCTTTCTGCTGTTGCTGGAGTGCCACTACGCTGGCGCCGTAGGCATCTTGGAGAGAACGATCCCGGTGATCCACCGGGTGGAGGAACGCGCGCTCGTGGCGTCGGCGCTTGCCTGGGGGGCGCGGCTGCCGGATGGACGAGCAGGCGCCAGGACGCGGAGAGGCTCACACTCGAGCTGATCGCGAAGCACGATGATTTCGCGCCGGGGGCATACATCCACCTGGCCGATGCGTCGCGCGCGGCCGGCGAGTGGGGGCAGGCGGAGGCATTCGCCGCGCTTGCGCAGGAGTCGGCGTTAGAGCGGGATGAGGCCGGGCTCGCGCAGGTCGCGCTCACGCTCAGGGCCGCCATCGAGCGGCGAGAGCCGCACCGTCCGCAAGCGGCCGAGACCCCGGCCAGCCGGGCCCTCGTGCGCGCCACGCTTGCCCGGCTGGGAAGGTTCGCCCTGGAACGCGGCTCCTGATCGCACAGAATCGGGCTCAGTGGCGGCCTAGTGTCCGGACCCGAGGGTCTGGCCTCCGCGCGCGCCCGTCGTCGTTGAATCATCGGCCGCGATGGTTTCGGCTTCGCTGAAGCCTGCCGTCTCGCCGTCTTCGCGGTGGCCGGAGCCCAGCGTCTGGCCGCTGTGGCGGGGAGAGGCGGGTCCATCCGTCCACATGGACGGGGAATGGCAACCGCTCGCGAGGAGGGCGGCCAGCGCGGCCGTGGGGAATACTCGTGCCTTCGACATCTTGGGGGTGTTGTCTGGTGAGTGCGCGGGAAGAAGCGCGCAGCGCAATGTACGAACACCACACCAATCCCGCCACGAAGCCGTACCACCATTTCTCGCCATCCGCGACGGTTCATCTCCGGGCGGCGCGTGTCGGTAGACTGGAGCGCATGTGCCCCGCCGATCCTCCACAGACGACGGCCCCGCCCGGGCGTACCACGAGCGGCCGGCAAACGCTGGGAAGTGATCACGACGGCCCGCCACATGGGCAGGCTTCGAACGACTGTCGTTCCGCTGTCCTGTCCACGAGGGACACCGCGCGTCCTCCGTGGTGGCAGGTGTTCCGGGATGAATGCGCGCTCCTGCAAGGCGAGCGGGGACGTGCCGCGGAACGGCTCATTGTCCACGTGGAGGCAGGCTGGGTTCAGATTGAACGCCTTCAGTTCGAATGCGGGCGTCAGCGAGCGGCGAGCGGCGTCAGGCCGGACCAGCGGCTGGTGCATCTGCTCGGATACGTCGAGGCCGAGGTCGTCGGTATCTTCTCGGATTGCGTGGCACAAGCATCCCGCCTGGTCCCGCCGAGGGTGCAGGCGGGTTCCGCCCTGGATGCGCTGTGGCGCCTGTCGGAGCGCTTCGAGCGGGCTGTCGTGCTGAGTGGGCTGCTCAGTGATTCGCCACGCGTGCCGCTCGGACCGCGCACGGCGCTGGAGCAGGTCTCGGCCACACTGATCGATTGGGCGGCCGACTTCGGCGCGCTGGCTGCCGTCGTAGGCGCGGACGCCCCGGCCGGCGGGTAAACGCCTGTCCCCCCGGGGGGACGGGGGTGTCAAAAAAACCATCCGTTTTTCGTTTCCCTGTCCGGCGGGCCCCGTAGGGTAAGCGGTTGCCACGCCGCCGCCTACCCTGATCCGCCGCCGCGGGCGCGCGTGTTGCTCTTCCGCCGCCCGTCCGCGGTCCCTCCCCGTCCCACCCGTCCGGAGGACCCACCATGACCCGAATCCCGCGTCTCCCGCTCGCGCTCGCCGCCGCGCTGCTGTGCGCCGCGCATCCAGCCGCCGCGCAGGAGATCACCGGCTGGGTGGTGGACGAGGCCAGCGGCCAACCCGTCGCCGGCGCGTCGGTCGTGCTGATCGACGCCAGCGACCAGGCGAAGGCCGGCGCCATCACCACCGCGGAGGGCCGCTTCTGGATCAAGGTGGGCGCCGCGGACCGGTACCGGCTGCGCGCCTCGCGGGTGGGGTATCGCACCGCCATGAGCGGGGCGATGACCGTGGCGCCCAAGGACACGCTGGTGGTGGAGCTGCGGCTCTCCACGCAGGCGGTGGTGCTGGCGCCGGTGACGGTCATCTCGACCTCCGCCCCGGTCACGCGCGACCCCCGCATGGCCGGCTTCGAGTCGCGGCGCCGCAACGGCTGGGGGCGCTTCATGGGCCCGGACGAGATCGAGCGCCTGCACCCGTTCCACGTCAGCGAGGTGCTGCAGCACGTGGGGCACGTCCGCATCAAGCAGAACGGCAGCGGCTTCCAGCGCGTCGCCGTCATGCGGAGCCCGTCCGGCGAGGACTGCACGCCCTTCGTGTTCGTGGACGGCGTGCGCTCGCGCGCGGCGGAGGAGGACGGGGTGGACGGCATCCTCACCGGCACCAGCGTGATGGCCGTGGAGGTCTACACCACCTTCACCACACCCGCGGAGTTCTACGTTCCCCGCCTGGACCGCGACTGCGGGGTCATCGCCATCTGGACCAAGCGCACCTGAGCCGTACGCAGCATCCTTCGTCTCTTCATCCGAAAGCGAACATGACCCGCCCGCATCGACTGGCCCTCGCCCTGCTCGCGCTCCTGCTCGGCGCGGCGTCTCCCGCGGCCGCGCAGGAGGTGACCGGATGGGTGGTGGACGACTCCACCGGCCAGCCCGTTCCCGGCGTGACCGTGACCCTGGTGGGCAGCACCCAGCGGCAGGTGGGGCGCACGCAGAGCGACGCCGCCGGCCGCTTCTACTTCGACGTGCCGAGCGCAGACCGCTACTCCCTGCGCGCCGCGCGCGTGGGCTACCGCCCCGCCCACAGCGACGCGATCACCGTGGCGCCCAAGGACACGGTGGTGGTGGAGCTGCGGCTGTCCACGCAGTCGGTGGTGCTGGCGCCGCTGACGGTGATGGCGGCGTCCGCCTCCGTGGCGCGCGACCAACGCATGGCCGGGTTCGAGGCGCGGCGCCGCAGCGGCTGGGGGCGCTTCATGACGCCCGAGGAGGTGGAGAAGCTGAACCCCTTCTACGTGACGGACCTGCTGCAGCACATGGGCAACGTGCGCGTGGACGGCGGCGGCTTCCGCCGCTCCGTGACCATGCGCGGCGTCACCGGCCGCTGCCGGCCGTACGTGTACGTGGACGGCTACCGCAACCGCGTCGCGGAGGAAGACGGCGTGGACAGCGCCATCCCCGGCAGCCGCATCCTGGCCATCGAGGTCTACACGGCCCTGACCACGCCGGCCGAGTTCGCGTCGCAGCAGCTGGCGGGCTCGTGCGGCGTCATCGTGATCTGGACCAAGCGGCGCTGAGCCGCACCCTCCCCTCTCTCGACAGCCCCGGCGCGCCCCGGTAGCTTTCCGCCCCCTGACCGATGGGGATGCCAACGGAGAGCCGCCGGGGAGACGCATGGACGCGCTGAAGCAGACCGATCCCGACATCCACCGCCTGCTGGTGGCCGAGGCCGAGCGCCAGGAGCACCAGCTGGAGATGATCGCCAGCGAGAACTTCGTCTCGCGGGCGGTGCTGCAGGCCATGGGCTCGGTGCTGACCAACAAGTACGCGGAGGGCTACCCGGGCAAGCGCTACTACGGCGGCTGCGAGGTGGTGGACCAGGTGGAGAGCCTGGCCCAGGAGCGGCTGCTGCGGCTGTTCGGGGCGGAGCACGCCAACGTGCAGCCGCACTCGGGGGCGCAGGCCAACATGGCCGCCTACTTCGCGCTGCTGCAGCCCGGCGACACGCTGCTGGGGATGAACCTGTCGGAGGGCGGCCACCTGACGCACGGCTCGCCCGTCAACTTCAGTGGGCGGCTGTACAAGGTGGTGGCGTACGGCGTGCGCCCGGACGACCACCGCATCGACTACGCGGCCCTGCGCGACCAGGCGATGGCGGTGCGGCCGAAGGTGATCGTGGCCGGCGCCAGCGCCTACCCGCGCGAGATCGACTTCGAGACCTTCGGCGAGATCGCGCGCGAGTGCGGTGCGAAGCTCGTCGTGGACATGGCGCACATCGCCGGGCTGGTGGCCACGGGGCACCACCCGTCGCCGGTGCCGTTCGCGGACGTGGTGACCAGCACCACGCACAAGACGCTGCGCGGCCCTCGCGGCGGGCTGATCCTGAGCCGGGAGGAGCACGCGAAGGAGATCAACAAGCAGATCTTCCCCGGCATCCAGGGCGGCCCGCTGATGCACGTCATCGCGGCCAAGGCGGTGGCCTTCGGCGAGGCGCTGCAGCCGGACTTCGCGGACTACAGCGGCCGGGTCATCGCCAACGCGAAGGCGCTGGGCGAGGGGCTGGCGGAGCGCGGCTTCACGCTGGTCAGCGGCGGCACGGACAACCACCTGCTGCTGGTGGACCTGCGCAGCAAGGGCGTGACGGGCAAGGTGGCGGAGAAGGCGCTGGACCACGCCGGCATCACCGTCAACAAGAACACCGTCCCCGGCGAGACGGAATCGCCCTTCGTCACCAGCGGCGTCCGCATCGGCACGCCGGCCCTGACCACCCGCGGCATGGGCGTGGACGACATGCGCGCCATCGCCGAGCTCATCGACCGGGTGATCACGAAGCCCGCCGACGAGTCCGTCGCCACGGAGGTGAAGGGCACGGTGCGCGAGCTGTGCGACCGCCACCCGCTGTACGGCGAGTGGGCGCGCGCCTAGCCATGGCGGGCGAGGGGTGGCGCCCGGGCGAGACGCCGGAGGAGCAGGCGGCGCGGCGCGAGGCGTACCGGCGTCTGGCGGAGGCGGCGCGGAGGGTGGGGCTGCCGCTGGAGCGGCTGGCTTCGCTCGTCCGGCAGGTGGCCGCGAACGAGGAGGAGACCCGCCGCTTCCTGTCCCGGCACGTCTACGGCGTGCCCGACGAGCACCTCGACGAGTACCTGCGCGTCCGCCTGGCCGACCTCCGCCAGGACGAGTAAAGACAGGTTACAGGTTACAGGTTACAGGTTACAGGTTA
>DASTLD010000638.1:0-19017 GCA_035715345.1 Longimicrobium sp. | reverse complement strand
GGAACTGCAGTTCTCTGCGTCCTCCGCGTCTCTGCGTGAGATCGTAGTTCTCAGAGCCCGAGCACGTCGGACATCGTGTACGCACCGGGAGATTTGCCGGCGATCCAGCGCGCCGCGCGCAGGGCGCCCTCCGCGAACAGCGCGCGGTCCTGCGCCACGTGCCCCAGCTCGATGCGCTCGCGCTCGCCGATGAACATCACGGAGTGCTCGCCGACGATGTCGCCGCCGCGCACCGAGTGGAAGCCCACCTGCCCGCGCGGGCGCTCGCCGGGACGGCCGCTGCGCCCGTCCACGCGCACGTCCGCCAGCGCCACCCCGCGCCCGCGCGCCACGGACTCGCCGAGCGCGAGGGCGGTGCCGCTGGGCGCGTCGGCCTTGCGGCGGTGGTGCGCCTCCACGATCTCCACGTCGTAGTCGTCGGCCAGCACCGCGGCGGCGCGCTCCGCCAGGGCCAGCAGCAGGTTGACGCCCACGCTGAAGTTGGCCGAGCGCAGCACCGGCGAGCGCTCCGCCTGCTGGCGCAGCATCGCCTCCTCCTCCGGCATCAGCCCCGTGGTGCCGACGACGAGACCCACGCCCTCCATCGCATCGCCGTGCATCTCCAGCAGGCGGCGCAGCAGCTCGGGCGCGGAGAAGTCGATGACGACGGCCGCGGAGCGGATCCAGTCGCCCGCGGTCTCCGGCGTCTCGATGATGGGGCAGCCGATGTCGCAGCCGCGCTCCGGCATCCGCCCGATCCCCCCCAGCAGCCGCAGCCCGGGATCGGCGGCCACCAGGTCCGCCAGCGTGGTGCCCATCCGCCCCGTGGCGCCGCTCAGGACGATGCCCACCGGCTCCGCCATCACCCCTCCCCCAGCAGGCCGACGGCCCGCATGGCCTCCCGCACCTCGCGGAGCACGGCGTCGGAGGCGGGCACCAGCGGCAGGCGCGGCTCACCCACGTCGTAGCCCAGCATCTCCACCGCCGCCTTGATGGGGATGGGGTTCGGCTCGCGGAAGATGGCGGCGACGAGCGGGAGATACCGGAGCTGCAGCGCGCGGGAGCCGGCCACGTCGCCGTCCAGGAAGCGCCTGACCATGCGCGAGGTGTCCGCGGGCGCCACGTTGGCCAGCACGGAGATGACGCCGACGCCGCCCAACGACAGCACGGGCACGATCTGGTCGTCGTTGCCGCTGTAGAGCGGGACGCGCCCCTCCACGCGCCGGGCCAGCTCCGCGATCTGGGAGATGTCGCCGCTGGCCTCCTTGATGCCGGCCACGCGCTCGTCGTCCGCGAGCTGCTCCACCGTCTCGGGGAGGAGGTTGCAGGCGGTGCGGCCGGGCACGTTGTAGAGGATGGCGGGCAGCTCCGCCGCGTCCATCACCTTGCGGAAGTGGGCGATGATGCCGCGCTGGGGCGGCTTGTTGTACGGCGGCGGCGCCAGCAGGATGGCGTCCGCCCCCGCCGCGCGCGCCTCGTAGCCGAGCTGCGCCACCGCGGCCGTGTCGCTGCCGCCCGTGCCCGCGACGACCGGAACGCGCCCGCCGCCCTGCCACACCTCGTCCACCACGATCTCCACCGCGCGCCGCTGCTCGCCCGGCGACATGGTGGCCGCCTCGCCGGTGCTGCCGTTGACGATCAGCGCGTCCGTGCCCTCGCGCAGGTGAAAGCGCACCAGCTCGCGCAGCACCTGCTCCCGCACGCCGCCCCCGTCGAACGGCGTGACCAGCGCCACGCCGCTGCCGGTGAACAGCGCCCGGCCCCGCTCCTGGTCAGGCATGGGGGCTAGATGTTGTTGAGGTCGCGGATGTCGCCGGGCAGCACGTCGCCCTCGGCGTCGTCGGGGTCCAGGTCGCGCTCCGTGCTGTCGCGGAAGTCGTCGGACGCCTCGTCGCCGATGGTCTCGTGGAAGCTGCGGAAGACGGTGCCGCCGCACTTCTCGCAGGCCATGCCGGGCTCGGGCCGGTCGTCCTCGAAGAAGTAGTCCTTGCCGCACTTCTCGCAGACCAGGGTCAGGACCTCGGTGCGGGGCTCCTGGCCGCGGGGCGGGTCGCCGGCGGGGTTGGCGCGGGGCTGGTCCGCGGCGCCGGCAGCCTGCGCCGGGCCGGCGTCCGAGCCGGAGTCGTAGCGGCCCTCGTCGCTACCGGAACGTTCCTGGGGCATCGTCTCTCCTCGGGTGGAACGGGTGTGCTCCGGGCCCGCACCGCGGTCCCGGAGCATCGCGCGACTCAGCACATCGTGTACCCGCGTGCCGACTTCACACCGCCATCTGCGATGTTCGCCAGGATTCGGCGCGGGCGCGGGCGCCCCCACCCGGACTCGCATTACTCGTCCACCCTCCCCCAAGTCTGGGGGAGGGTTGTGGCCTGCGCGAGAGGCGAGCCCGTGCGCAGCTCAGGTCTCCCCCTCTCCCGCGCCGCGTGCTCTAGGTTGTCCGGATGCACGGGACTGCGCGGGCGCGGGGGAGGGGGCCGGGGGGTGGGGCCCCGCGCGAGCCTGGCCCCCACCTCTCCCGGTCTACGGCGGACGG
Organism: Longimicrobium sp.; assembly: GCA_035715345.1. Lineage (GTDB taxonomy): Bacteria > Gemmatimonadota > Gemmatimonadetes > Longimicrobiales > Longimicrobiaceae > Longimicrobium. Next base: position 16,508 of record DASTLD010000638.1, on the reverse strand, counting down.
GGGACGAGGGGCCCCCTACCGCAGCCCCACCGCCGTCCGCACGCGCTCCATCGTGGGGCCGGCGATCTCTCGCGCGCGGCGGGCGCCGTCCTCCAGCACCTCGTCCAGGTAGCCGGGGCGCGCCACGATCTCGTCGCGGCGGGCGCGCATGGGGGCAAAGTGGTCCTGCAGCGCCTCGAACAGGCGCTTCTTGAACTCGCCGTAGCCGGTGCCGCCCGCGCGGTGGTCGGCCTTCATCTGCTCCACCTGCTCCGGCGCGGCCACCAGGCGGTAGATGTCGACGATCGTGGACCCCTCGGGATCCTTGGGTGCCTCCAGCGGCGTGGAGTCGGTCACGATGCCCATCACCCGCTTCCGCAGCGCCTTCTCCTCCTGGAACATCTCCAGGGTGTTCCCGTAGCTCTTGCTCATCTTCTGCCCGTCCAGCCCCGGGATCACCGCCACGTCCTCGCTGATCTCCGGCTCGGGCAGCTTGAGCACCTCGCCGCCGAACGCCTCGTTGAACTTGACCGCGATGTCGCGCGCCATCTCCAGGTGCTGCTTCTGGTCCTTGCCCACGGGGACGACGTCGGCGTCGTAGAGGAGGATGTCCGCGGCCTGGAGCACGGGATAGGTGAAGAGGCCGGCGTTGGCGCTCAGCCCGCGCGCGAGCTTGTCCTTGTACGACACCGCGCGCTCCAGCAGGCCCATCGGGGTGACGCAGTTGAGGATCCACGCCAGCTCGGCGTGCTCCATCACGTCCGACTGGCGGAAGAAGATGCTGCGCTCCGGGTCCAGCCCGCAGGCCATGAAGTCGATCACGGCGTTGCGGGTGTTCGCGCGCAGCGCGTCCGCGTCGCGCAGGCTGGTGAGCGCGTGCAGGTCCACGATGATGGCGATGACCTGCCCCCGCTCCTGCAGCTGGATCAGCGGCCGCATGGCGCCGAAGTAGTTGCCGATGTGCAGCGTGCCCGAAGGCTGGATTCCCGTCAGGATGCGCGTCATGCCTCTATCTGGCGATCAATATGGAGGATACGTGGCGTTCGTCGTGCGCTCTGGCACCGGGTGGATGCCAGGGCGTAACTTAGCCCCGCCACCGCAGCAGGCAAGCGAAAATCCCGCACCCGCGTGCCGCACGTGTCCACGCCCGACCCGCTGGCCGGCCTGCGCGCCGCCCCCGACCCGCGCGACCCCCGCGCCCCCTCGCTGCTGCACCCCTGGCGCGAAGGCGAGCCGCTGGACGGCCGCCGGGTGATCCTGGGCCTGCCCTACGATGGCGGCATCCCGTCGCGCCCCGGCGCCCGCTTCGGCCCGCGTGCCATCCGCGACGCGCTCTCCGCCTTCGGCACGTACGCCGGCGAGCAGGAGCTGCCCCCCGTGCTGGACCTGGGCGACGTCGCGCTCGGCACGATGGACGGCGCCGCCACGCACGCGCGCATCGAGGAGGCCGCGCACCAGGTGTTCGCCGCCGGCGCGCGGCCCATCTTCCTGGGTGGGGACCACGGCGTCACGGGGTCGCTGGTGCGCGGGCTGGCGGCCGCCCGGCCGGAAACGCGGCTGGCGCTGGTCAGCATCGACGCGCACCTGGACGTCCGCGAGTACGACGACGAGCGCTCGCTCTCCAGCGGCACCCCGTTCCGCCGCGCGTTGGAGACGCCCATCCTGGACGGCGCGCGCGTGGCGATGATCGGCATCCGCCGCTTCGCCAACTCGCGGTACTACCTGGACTGGGCGGCGGCGCAGGGGATTCTCATCTCGTCGGCGGAGGAGGTGGAGACGCACGGGCCGATGCGCGCTGCCAAGGCCGCGCTCTACAAGGCCACCACCGGCGCCGACGCGCTCTACCTGAGCATCGACATGGACGCCTGCGACGCCGCCTTCGCGCCCGGGGTGAGCGCCGCGGGGATCGGGGGATTGACCGCGCGGGAGATGATCGGGCTGGTGCAGACCATCGCCACCGACCCGCGCCTGGTGGCCGCCGACATCATGGAGACCTCGCCGCCGTACGACGTGGACGAGCGCACGGCGAAGCTCGCCGCGCGGCTGCTGCTGGAGCTGCTGGCGCCCGTGCAATGAAGCTGCGCATCCTGAGCGTCCCCTACGACACCGCGCTGCGCGGCTGGCGGATGGGCGGCGGCCCGCTCCGCCTGCTCGAGTCCGGCCTCGCCGCCCACCTCCGCGAGGCGGGCCACGACGTTGCCGTCGAGGAGATCGCGCCGGAGTCGGATGCGCCGCCCGCGGAGATCCGCACGAAATTCGAGATCGATCGCGCGCTCGCGGAGCGTGTGCGCGCCGCGCGCTCTGCCGGCGAGCTGCCGGTGATCCTGGCGGGCAATTGCGGCACGTCGCTGGGGACGCTGGCGGGGATCGGGAGCGCGCCCGGCGTGGTCTGGTTCGACGCGCACGGCGACTTCAACACGCCTGACACCAGCGGGAGCGGCTTCCTGGACGGCATGTCGCTCGCCGCGGCGACGGGCCGCTGCTGGGCCGCCCTCGCCGCCACGGTGCCGGGCTTCTCGCCCGTCCCCGACGACCGCGTGCTGCTGGTCGGCGCGCGCGACATCGACTCCGCGGAGTTCGACCTGCTCACCGCGTCGGAGGTCGCCGTCCTGCCGCCGCGCATCGTAGACGCCGGCCTGCCCGCCGCGCTGGACGAGCTGCGCACCCGCGCGTCCGAGGTCTACGTCCACATCGACCTGGACGTCCTGGACCCCTCCGAGGCCCGCCCCAACCCCTTCCCCGCGCCGGACGGCCTCACCATCGCCCAGCTGACCGACGCGCTGCGCGAGATCGCCTCCCGCTTCCGCATCGCCGCCATCGCCCTCACCGCCTACGACCCCACGTGCGACGAGAACGGGCGCATCCCCACCATCATCCCCCATCTGCTCGCCGCCATCCTCCGCTCCTAGCGCGAAGCCTCTGCGTCCCTCCGCGCCTCCGCGGCTCTGCGTGAGTCCGCCGTTGCCGTTCCGCAAAGGAAATCGCCCCGGCACCGAGATGGTGCCGGGGCGATTCGCCTGAATCCGTGAGAGCAGTCTTACTTCCCGCGGTTCTCGCGGATGATCTGCTCGCGGTACTCCTCGCTCGCGAAGATCGCGATCTCCACGCGGCGGTTCTGCTGGCGGCCCGCCTCCGTGCTGTTGTCGGCGACCGGCTCCGTCTCGCCGCGCCCCTCGGTGCGGATGCGGCCGGACTCGATGCCAGCCGACACCAGGAAGTTCTTGGCCGACTGCGAGCGCCGGTTCGACAGGTCCATGTTGTACTGGTCCGACCCCGTGGAGTCCGTGTGGCCCACGATGAGGACGGTGGTGCCCGGGTAGCGCTGCAGGCTGCTGGCCAGCTGGCGCAGGTTGTCGCGCCCGGCGGGCAGCATCTGGTCCGAGTTGTAGGGGAACAGGATGCCGGACTCGAAGGTCACCGCGATGCCCTCGCCGATGCGCTCCACGTCCGCGCCCTCGAGGTTCTGGTCCAGCTCCTGGGCCTGCTGGTCCATGCGCCGGCCGATGACCGCGCCGGCCGCGCCGCCCACCACCGCGCCGATGATGGCGCCGCGCGTGGTGTTGCCCGTCTGGCGCCCGATGACCGCGCCGATGGCGCCGCCCGCACCCGCGCCCACCGCGGCGCCGCGCTCCGTGTTGTTCATCGAGGCGCACCCGGCGAGCCCCGAGGCCGTGAGGGCGCCCGCGCACAGCGCCACCGTGAACCGCTGCTTCAACGTCGTCATATCTGCTTGCTCCGTCACGAGTAACGTCCCGCCAACTCAGCCGATGTGGCGAGTTCGGGCCAGGGACGTTGCAAGGGCGGTGCCCACCAGCGCAATGCCGGTGCCCGCTCACCGTACGCCCTGCTCGCAAGCGGCGACTTACGCCCGCGGCCGACACATCGGCACACGACGGATGGCCCGCACCTTGCCCTCCCCGCGGCGTCGCAAACCGTCCCCCCTGATACGACAGCCCTTGTCCGCTACGACGACGAAGCACGCCGGCGCCGAGCTGGAGGCGCTGCTGGCCAAGCACTTCTCCCTAAACGAGTTCCGCGAGGGGCAGCAGGACTGCATCCGCACCGTGCTGGACGGCCGCGACGCGCTCGTAGTGATGCCCACCGGCGCGGGGAAGTCGCTGATCTACCAGCTCCCGGCGCTCATGCTGCCGGGGCTGACGGTGGTGGTGAGTCCCCTCATCGCCCTGATGAAGGACCAGACGGACAAGCTCGAGGACCTCGGCGTCGACGCCTGGACCATCAACTCGTCGCAGTCCGCGAAGGAGCAGCGCGAGGCGGAGGCGGCGGTCACCGGCGGCGAGGGGAAGATCCTGTACCTGACCCCCGAGCGCTTCCGCGACCGCGAGTTCTTCGAGGTGCTGCTGGAGCGCGAGGTGTCGCTGTTCGTCGTGGACGAGGCGCACTGCGTCAGCCAGTGGGGCCACGACTTCCGCCCCGACTACATGATGCTGGGCTCCATCGCGGAGCGGCTGGGCCGGCCGCCGGTGCTGGCGCTGACCGCCACCGCGTCGCCGGAGGTGCGCGAGGACATCACCCGCCAGCTCCGGCTGCGCGACCCGTTCACCTGGGTGGGCGAGCTGATCCGCCCCAACCTGTTCCTGGAGGCGCTGCCCACCGTCAACGAGAGCGAGAAGGACGCGGCGCTGGAGCGCATCCTCCGCACGTCGGAGGGCACGGGCATCGTCTACGTGGCCACCATCAAGGAGGCGGAGCGCATCCACGAGGAGTTCGGCAGGCGGCACGCGCTGGCGCTGTACCACGGGCAGCTCGGGCCGAAGGAGCGCAACGAGGCGCAGGAGCGCTGGATGGCGGGCGAGGTGAAGGCGGTGGTGGCGACGAACGCGTTCGGGCTGGGCATCGACAAGCCCGACATCCGCTTCGTGGCGCACTACCACTTTCCCGGCTCGCTGGAGTCGTACTACCAGGAGGCGGGCCGCGCGGGGCGCGACGGGCTGCCCTCGCGCTGCACCATCCTGTACCGCGAGGAGGACCGCGCGGTGCAGGGATACTTCCTGGGCGGCAAGTACCCGGACCTGGACGAGGCCATCAGCGTCGCGCGCATCGTGAACCGCATGCCGCTGGAGGAGAAGCGGCCGCTGGACGAGGTGGCGGACATGGCGGAGGTGCCGCGGCGCAAGGTGCGCATCGTCCTGACGCTGCTCAAGCGGCAGGGGATGATGCGGGAGCACCGCGGCGGGTTCTGGGAGCGCACGGCGCCGGACGTGACCGCGGCGGACCTGAGCCGTGAGCTGACCGACTACGAGGACCGCCGCGCGCGCGACCGGCGCAAGCTGGAGGAGATGGTCCGCTACTGCCGCACCGCGCGGTGCCGCACGAAGATGATCCTCGAATACTTCGGCGAGGAGCGGGCGGAGGGGTGGACCTGCGGCCACTGCGACAACGACGTCGCGCCGCGAATGGAGAACCCCGCCGCGTCCGCGCCTTCCTTCGAGCCCGCGTCCGTCCCCGCCCCGGGCGATGAAGGCGGCGACCCGCTTGGCCCCGGCGACGAGGTGTCGCACGAGACGTTCGGCGAGGGGCTGGTGCTGGCAGTTTCCGGCGAGCGGGCGGAGGTGGACTTCGCTGGCCACGGCACGCGCATGATCCGCACGGACTTCCTCACGCGCATCCTGTGACGTCTGACCCGCGGCGCACACGGCTGTCATCCTGAGGGAGCGCCACGCTGGACCGCCCCTTCACCAGTGGCCGGGCGCGACCGAAGGATCTTCTCGCCATGACGCGGGGCCGGCCTCTCTCGTAGAGACCGGCCCCGCGGCATACGGGCCAGATCCTTCAGTCGGCGCCGGGCGGCAGCGCATTCGTGAGGTGCCGCGAGGCGCCTCCTTCAGGATGACAACGCTTTTCACCAGGGGGCGGACCGATTCGGGCGGCACCTCTTCGCCGGGACCTGTGGGCGGCGTGCATCAGCATCTGCGGCGTTTTTTCCCCAGGCGGGGCGGGAGCGCCGCAATTCCGTGGTGTGCACTCAGGGGGAGAAGTGAGGCAATCGCAAGCGAAGCATTGCGTTAGGTGATGGGTGGGGCGAGGGGCATGGCCCCTGCTCCCGCACGGAACCCGCCACCGCTCCGCACCAGACGCGGAGCGCAGTCGGCCGTCCCATCATCCCTCCAGAGGCAGCATGGCGCTCCAGAACCTGTCGCTCGAACAGCTTTCCTCGCTGCAGTCCGGCAAGACGGAAGAAGTCGTCGAGAAGCTCCACAAGGAAGTGAAGACCAAGGAAGACGGCTCGAGCTGGCTGAACGTGGACTACTGCCAGTTCTGGGGCCTGCTCCGCTTCGCGCTGACGGCAGCGAAGGTCTTCACGCCCGACAAGATCGACAAGAAGATCGACGAGATCATCGCCGCCGGCGACGCGACCTGCCCCAAGCAGCCCGCCGCCGCAGCCCCCGCGGCCGCAGGCGCGGGTGGGGGCACAGCCCAGGCGGGCGGCGGCGCCACGCCGACGCCTCCGCCCGCGGGCTGAAGCACGAACCGCCGCCGGAGCAGCCCCGGCGGCGGTTTCGCATCCCCCGCAACGGTTGTCTCAGCGCCCGCCCCGCCGCAGCCCGCGGCCGGGGCGGGCGCCCGTCGGCGTGCCGTTGCGCAGCACGGGGACGCCGTTCACGATCACGTGCACGATGCCCACGCTGGTCTGCACCGGCTCGTCGAAGGTGGCGCGGTCGCAGACGGTGTTCGGGTCGAAGATGGTGAAGTCCGCGAACATCCCCTCCTTGACCACTCCGCGGTCGTCCAGCCCCACGCGCGCGGCCGGCAGCGAGGTGAAGCGGCGGATGGCGTCCGGCAGCGTGATGACCTGGCGCTCGCGCACGTAGCGGCAGAGGATGCGCGGGAAGCTGCCGTACGCGCGCGGGTGCGGCTTGCCGGTGACGGTGGAGTCCGCGGCCCGCGCGCCCGCGTCGATGCCCACCATCACCCACGGCTGGCGCATGGCGTACTCGATGTCCTCCTCCGACATCGAGAAGTAGATGGCGCTCGTCCCCGCGCGGTCCGCCAGAAGGATGTCGAACAGCGCGTCCACCACCTCCTGCCCGCGCGCCTCCGCAACCTGGCTGAGCCGCATCCCCTGGTACCGCTTCATGGTGTCCACGCCGATGCCGGCGATCATCACGCCGCTGGGCCCGCCCGCGGAGGCGCCGATGTTCCAGTCGGTGCCGCCCGCGGTCAGCTCCGCGCGCAGACGGGCGCGCGTGTCGGGATCGGACAGGCGCCAGAGCAGCGAGTCCGTGCCGCCCGCGTGCGCCCAGGTGGGGATGATGGCGTCCAGGCCGGTCCCGCTGGCGGGATACGGGTACTGGTCCGCGGTCACGTCCACGCCCCGCGCGCGCGCCGTCTCGATGGCGGCCACCGCCTGCGGCATCTTGCCCCAGTTGTTCTTGCCCGACGCCTTGAGGTGGTGGACCTGCACCCAGGTGCCCGCCTCCTCGCCGATGCGGATGGCCTCGTTGATGGCCTCCACCAGCTGGTCGCCCTCGCTGCGGATGTGCGACGCGTAGCCGCCGCCGTACGCGGAGGCGACCTTCGCGAGCTCGATGATCTCCTCGGTGGTGGCGTACGACGCGGGCGCGTAGATCAGCCCGGACGAGAGGCCCATCGCGCCGTCCTCCATGGCCTCGGCCACCAGGCCGCGCATCTGCTCCAGCTCGGCGGGCGTGGGGGCGCGGTTGGCATCGCCCATCACGTAGCGGCGCACGGAGCCCACCGTCACGAAGGTGCCCAGGTTGATGGCGGGCCGCGCCTGCTCCAGCGCCTCGAAGTAGCCCTCCAGGTCGCGCCACGGCACGGACTGGCGGCCGCCCTCGCGCAGCGTGTTCTCGTTGACGGGGACGACGCTGGTGACCTCCCCGGTGATCTCGCTGGTGATGCCCTGCGTGATCTTGGAGACGGCGCGGCCGTCGCGGAGCAGCGGGTACTCGGAGTGGCCCAGCATGTCGATCCAGCCGGGCGATACCACCAGCCCGGTGGCGTCGATGGTGTCGCGCGCGCGGGCGTTGCGCAGCAGTCCCACGGCGGCAATGCGGTCGCCGCGGATGGCGACGTCGCCGCGGTACCACGGGCTGCCCGTGCCGTCCACGATCATCCCGCCGCGGATCAGCAGGTCGTGCGGCCCTCGGTCGGGCGATGGCCCCCGCCCCGGCTGCCCGCCCGTGCACGCGGCGAGGGCGAGCGCGGCGGCCAGGGTCAGCGCGCGGGGGATGAGGGTGCGGCGGGTGGCGTGGGTCATGGGGTCGTGGCGATGAGGCGATGTGGATCGGTGTGAGCCGCGGGCGGCGGCGCGGGCGGGGGCGCCCCCACCCGCTCGCTTAGGCTCGCACCCTCCCCCAAGTCGGGGGGAGGGTTGGGAGTCTTGCGAGCGCCGACTGGTCCTACGCGTTCGCGGGCGGCAAGCCACCATCGGCCCAGCCAGCAACTCTCCCCCGAAGGCGGGGGAGGGTGGGCGAGTAATGCGAGCCCGGGTGGGGGCCTCCGCCCTCGCGCGGCACCCTGCCCATCGCGCGGAGCGCCGCATGCAGTCCGCGCAGGTGGACTTCGTGCTTTTGGAGGCGCGGTTTCAACCGCCGGCCGGACATCCGCCGCGCGCGCTGACCGCTGCCTTCACGCCCGCAATCGCCCTCGCGCCCGCGCCTACACCGTCGCGGCGGGCTCCCGGGCCAGCAGGGCGCGCGCGTAGGAGAGGGCGCCGGTGACGGCGTCGGCCTGCGCGGGCTGGACGCGGAAGCGCGTGACGGCGTTGCCCAGCGCCGACTGCACCAGCAGCGCGTACAGCTCCGCGCGCAGCACGCCGCCGTGGAACACCACCGGCACCTCGCCCGTCCACGGGCCCAGCCGCCCGGCCAGGGCCACGACGTGCATGGCCAGCTCGCGCGCCTGCGTCTCCACGCAGCGCAGGGCCACGCGGTCGCCCTCCGCCGCGGCGGCGATGACGTGCCGCGCCAGTCCGGCGATCTCCTTCTTCCCCACGCGCCCCGCCCAGGGGGGGATGCCGCGCGGGGTGGAGACGCCCAGCCGCTCCATCAGCATCGGCAGCAGCACGGTCTCCTCCTCGCGGCCATCGACCGAGCGCAGCGCGGCCTCGAGCCCCGCGCGGCCGATGGCGTAGCCGCTGCCCTCGTCGCCCACGATCATCCCCCACCCCCCGCAGCGCTCGATGCGCCCGTCCTCGGCGCGGCCGTAGGCGACGGAGCCGGTGCCGGCCACCAGCAATATGCCGGGCCCGCCGCCGAACGCGCCCTCCAGCGCCACGTTGCCGTCCGACGCCACCCGCACGCGCTCCGCGACGCCCGCCGCCTCCAGCGCCTGCTCCACCGCGCGCCGCTCCGCCTCGTTGCCCACGCCGGCCAGCCCCGCGCACAGCGCCGCGGGCGGATCGGTCACCCCCGCCTGCGCCATGCCGATGCGCAGCAGGTTGACGATCATCTCCGCGCTGGCTTCCGGGTGGCGCGGGTCCACCAGCCCCGCCGGGCCGGCCAGCCGCGCAAGCTCGCCGTCCGCGTCCGCCAGCACCAGGGTGGAGCGCGTGCCGCCGCCGTCCACCCCCGCGATCACCGGGCTCCCCACGGTCAGCGCGCGGCCTGGCCGGGATCGGCCTCCCGGGACGGGTCGTGTCCCACGGCGGCCGCCAGGCGCGCCGCCGGCCGGTCCGTGGCGCGGCGCAGGCGCGGGGGCGCGGCCAGCATGCTGGTGGAGACCATCTCCTGCTCCAGCGGCTGCCCGTTCTTGCGCACCACGTAGGCCTCCATCGCGAAGTACTCGGGCAGGCCCAGCCGGTCCACGATGGCCGCCGTGCCGGTGTTGCGCTCCTCCACGCGCTCCCAGAACTCGCGGTCGTCCTGGCCGGGGAAGGGCGCCTTGTCCTTCTGGCTCTGGTGCTTGAAGATGGCCAGGATCTTCAGCCGCAGCTCGTCCTCGGAGAGCGGCACCAGCACGTCCGCCTCGCTGACCGGCCACTCCTGCCAGGCGCCGCGGTAGTACCACACCTCCGGCGCCGGGCCGCTGTACCGCTCCAGCGCCGCCATCACCGCCTCCAGGCACATGCGGTGGGTGCCGTGCGGGTCGGACAGGTCGCCGGCCACGAAGACCAGCTCCGGGCGCTCCTCCTCCAGCAGCCTGAGCGTGATCTCCACGTCCGCGGGGCCGATGGGGTCCTTGCGCACCGCGCCGGTCTGGTAGAAGGGCAGGTTCAGGAAGCACGCCTGCTCCTTGCGCATCCCGAAGGTCTCGATGCCGGACACCGCCTCCGCCTCGCGGATGCGCCGCTTGATCTGCTGCACCTCGGGGATGTCCACCTGCCCCGGGTGCTTGCGGTCCAGAAAGGTCTCGATGCGCCCCGTCAGCTCCTCGATGCGCCCGTCGCCCACCTCGAAGTCGCGGCCAAAGCGGCGCATGAAGTCCAGGTAGCGCCGCACCTCGTGGTCGAAGACGGCGATGTTGCCGGACGTCTGGTAGGCGACGACGATGTGGTTGCGGTTCAGGTGCAGCTTGTTGAGGATGCCGCCCATGGAGATGACGTCGTCGTCCGGGTGCGGGCTGAAGACGATGATCTTCTTGCCCTCCGGCAGCTTGCTGCGCCCGCGCACCTTGGCGATCAGGCAGTTGAACACCTCGCCGTTGAGCGGCCCGGCGTTGCCGTAGCGGGCCAGCAGCGCGCTCAGGTGGTGCTCGCGGTAGTCGTTGTTCTCCAGCTTGAGGATGGACTTGCCCACCGTCTGGCTGAGCCAGATGACCGCGCGGATCTCCAGCTCGCGGTCCCAGCGCACCTCGCCCACCACCCACGGCGTCTTGATGCGCGTCAGCTCCGCGGCGGCGGCGGGGTCCAGGTAGAAGGTCGCGTTCGCGTGCTCCTGCAGGTAGGTGGCGGCGATGTCGGGGTCCGGCTCGCCCTCCACCGCGCGCTGGATGACGGCGGCCTTGTGCTCGCCGGTGGCCACCAGGGCCACCTCGCGCGCGTCCAGGATGGTGGCCACGCCCATGGTGACGGCCTCGGTGGGGACGTTGTCCTCGCCGAAGAAGTCCGCCGCCGCGTCGCGCCGGGTCACCGTGTCCAGGGCGATGAGGCGCGTGCGGCTCTCCACGCCGGAGCCGGGCTCGTTGAAGCCGATGTGGCCGGTCTTGCCGATGCCCAGGAGCTGGAAGTCCAGCCCGCCGGCGTCGCGGATGGCCTGCTCGTACGCCGCGCAGTACTCCTCCACCCGCTCGCGCGGCACGGTGCCGTCGGGCACGTGCACGTTCTGGCGGGGGATGTTGATGTGCTCGAACAGGTTCTCCCACATGTACCGGTGGTAGCTGTGGATGCTGTCCGGCGCCATGGGATAGTACTCGTCCAGGTTGAAGGTCACGACGTTGGAGAAGTCGAGGCCTTCCTCGCGGTGCAGGCGGATGAGCTCGCGGTAGATGCCGATGGGGGTGCTGCCGGTGGCCAGGCCCAGCACGGCGGGACGGCCCTCGGCGTTGCGCCGGCGGATGAGGTCGGCGATGTGCCGGGCCAGGGTGGATGCGATCTGGTCGTGCTCCAGGACGGCGACGGGGACGCGCTCGCGGGTGTGCGCCATGCGTTTCAGCCGGATTTCCGTTCGGGGGACCGGGTTGGGCGGTGCGCCGGAGTCAGGAAGGCGCCGCCGGCCACGGTCCCGCTGGGTCGATGCGTAGATTTCGCGTAACGCGGTGCGGCCTGCACGGTTTGCGCCATGCGGGCGCCAACGACTGGTGCGAGCGCACAGGGTTGCGAGCTGAGCTGGCGTCTGCGTGGGGGGCGGTCCGATCACGGGCGTCTGCGCGAGGCCCCACCCCCCGGCCCCCTCCCCCGCGCCCGCGAGCGACGGCGCATGCGGACGGGCCCCGTCACGCGGCGCGGGAGAGGGGGAGAACTACCGGTTGTTGGGATCGAGCTCCGCTCGAATGCGGGTGAGCATACCCCCCAGATCGTGGAAGACCTCCTCGTTGCGGAAGCGGATGACGCGGATCCCTACCGTCGCGAGCGCTTCTGTTCGCGCTTGATCATACTCCTGCTGGGCGTCGTGACCCGGCCCGTCCAGCTCCACGCATACCCGCTTTCTGGCGCAGTAGAAATCCAGGATGAAACCTCCGATCGGGTGCTGTCGCCTGAAATGGAAGCCGCCCAGCTGATGACCGCGCAACACCGTCCACAGCTCATCCTCGGCAGGGGTGGTATCCCGCCGGAGCTTTCGCGCGGCGTCCAGCATCTTCGGTGTGATACGCGGCCGCTTCTCTATCATGGGTATCAGCTCGCCAGGTTCACACTCTCACGGGATCGCGAACGCGCAAGCACCATTTACGGATAGGGTAGGCCTCCCCAGGATACCTCCGCACCGCTCTCCCCGTCCATATCCGGCCCTGGCCGCTTTCTTCCGCTCCCTTGACCCCCGTGGTCCGCCTCTGGATGCCAGCACCGGCAGTTCTCCCCCTCTCCCGCGCCGCGTGCGGGGACACGTCCGCTCTCGTGGTCCTTCGCGGGGCGCGGGGGAGGGGGCCGGGGGGTGGGGCCCGCGCGGGGCCCGTAGTCTCAGTCCCTACAGCCTCGGCGCCGCCGCCGCCGCCGCCGGCGGCTCCCGGCGCGCTTCCCAGTCCACCAGCGGGGCGTCGAGGACGGCCTGCTGCACGGCGTCGGCGACGGCACGGCGCAGGGGGACGTGCTTCTGGTTCCCGGCCGTGGGGTTCACACGGGTGGTGAGGAGGACCACGAACAGGCCGCGCTCCGGGTCGATCCAGAGCGACGTGCCCGTGTACCCGGTGTGGCCGAAGCTGCGGGCGCTGAAGTGGCGGCCGGCGCTGGACTGGCCGGACGGCGTGTCCCACCCCAGCGCCCGGCTGGCTCCCGGCCCCTGCGGCGCCGTCCACCGCGCGATGGTCTGCGGGCGCAGGATGCGCACACCCCCGTACTCGCCCCCGTTCAGCAGCATCTGCGCGAACACGGCCAGGTCCCGCGCGCTCCCGAACAGCCCCGCGTGCCCCGCCACGCCCCCCATGGCCCACGCGTTGGGATCGTGGACCTCGCCCCAGATCAGCCCGCCGCGCGCGCTGTCCACCTCCGTCGCCGCGATGCGGTCCCGCCGCGACGCGTCCGGCCGGAAGCCGGTGTCGTGCATCCCCAGCGGGCGGAAGATGCGCTCGGCGGTGAACGCGTCCAGCGCCTGCCCGGTGATGCGCTCGATCACCAGCTGCAGGAGGATCAGGTCCCAGTCGCTGTAGACCGTCGCAGTGCCCGGAGCGGAGCGCAGCGGGCGCAGGTTGATCTGCTCCAGGTACTGCTCGCGCCCGCGGAACTGCCGGTGCAGCGGCGCGAACGCCTCCAGCCCGCCCCGGTGCGTCAGCAGCATCCGCACGGTGATGCCCGCCTTCGCGCTGTCCGTCAGCTCCGGCAGGTACGATGCGACGGTGCGGTCCAGGTCCAGCCGCCCCTCCTCCTCCAGGATCATCGCCGCGGTGGTGGTGGCGACGACCTTGGTGACGGAGGCCAGGTCGAAGAGCGTGCTGTCCGTCACCGCGGCGCTGCCGGGCGCCCACTCCACCGCGCCGTAGCCCCGCAGGTGCACCAGCCGCCCGTGCCGCCCCACCGCGACGGCCACCGCCGGCGCCGCGCGGTCCGCGACCGCCGCGCGCGCCAGCGAGTCCAGCGTCGCGGGCAGGCCGTCCGCCAGGCCCACCTCGCGCGGAGCGGCGGCGGCGAGCGCGGGCAGCGGCATCATGCGCGGCGCGGGGGCGGGCCCCGGCGCAGGCGGCGGGGTGCACGCGGCGCAGGCGAGCGCGGCGGCGGCGGCGGAGAGACGGAATCGCATCGCACGGATCGGTCGGAGGCGGCGGACGGGTCCGGCGCATTGTAGACGGGCGGGCGGGACGGCGCGAGGGCCGTAGATGGCGATGCGCGGAGTCCGCTGGATTTTCACGCGGAGGACGCGGAGGTTCAGAAGAGAGGACGCAGAGGTGCAGGTGTGGGCATGCGCGGCGGGCGGGCGTCATAGCGAGCCGGGCGCAGGGCGTTCAATGAACGGCGGCGAGGAGTTCAGTGAACGCGCGAACGCATTGCCTCCTGTGGGGCAGAACCGCGTGATCAAGAGGCAACCTGCTGTGATGGCTGGATTTACTGCGCATGCTCCGCGAGTGGAGCCGCGGAATGCGCCCTGCCGGTGTGTGATCCGGGCCTCCTCGACTTCCTCAACCCCTTCCCGCCCATGAAACGCCTGCTGACATCGGTGCTGGTGCTGGTTGCGCTCTCGCTGGCCGGCTGCGGAGAAGACCGCGCGGCGGGGGATCGTACGGCCGCGAGCGGCGAGCGCGGCTACGGGTACGACCTGTCGGGCGACGGGAACACGCGCGCCGCCCAGGCCCCGCCGGTTGCGACCGAGGAAGTGGCGCAGTCCGGCGGCACCTACGCGCCCGGCGCGCAGAAGCAGGGCGGGACGGCCACCGGCACCGAGGGCGGCGCCCCTGCGCAGGAGCCGGTGCCGCCGCCCGGCATCGATCCCATCAACCCGGGCGCCACGCTCACGCCCATGCTGATCCGCACCGGCCAGGCGCAGCTGCGGGTGGATTCGCTGGAGGAGGGGATCGCCAGGGTGCGGGCGCTGGCGCAGCGGCTGGGCGGCATCGTGGGCAACACCAGCATCTCGGCCGGCGAGGAGGAGCAGCGCATGGCGCAGGTGGAGCTGCGCATCCCCGCGGCCAGCTTCGACCGCGCCATCAGCGGGCTTTCTCCGCTGGGCAGGGTGGAGTCGGTGAACGTGTCCGCGGAGGACGTGGGCGAGGAGTACACGGACGTCTCCGCGCGCGTGGCCAACGCCCGCCGGCTGGAGTCGCGCCTGCTGGACCTGCTGGACCGCCGCACGGGGCGCCTGGAGGAGATGCTGGCCGTGGAGCGCGAGGTGGCGCGCGTGCGCGAGGAGATCGAGCGCATGGAGGGCCGGCTGCGCTACCTGCGCACGCGCGTGGCGGTCAGCACGCTCACGGTCACGCTGGTGGAGCGCTCCGGCGGCATCGGCCGCCCCGGCGACCACCCCATCCGCGACGCCTTCCGCGAGGCGCTGCGCAACTTCGTCGACCTCATCGCCTGGCTGATCGCCGCGTCCGGCATCCTGGTCCCCCTGGCGCTCCTCGTCTGGCTGCTGTGGCGCGCGCGGCGCCGGCTGGGCGCGCGCTTCCCCGCCCGCCCGCGCCACGCTGCCGCCCCGGTGCATCGACCTCCATCCCACCAGGAGCACGAGCCCGCGGAGGAAGTGCGTTAGTGCGAAGTGCGTGAGTGGGGAAGTAACTTCATCGCGTTGCTTCCGCACTCCCGCACTTCCGCACTTCCGCACTCCCGCACTTCCGCACTCCCGCACTTCCGCACTCTCGCACTTTCGCACTCCATGCCCCTCAAGCTCGGCGTCGTAGACCAATCCCCCGTGCGCACCGGCGGCACCGCTGCGGACGCCGTGCGCGAGACGCTGGAGCTGGCGCGCATCACCGAGCGCCTGGGCTACCACCGCTACTGGCTGGCGGAGCACCACAGCACCAACTCGTTCGCGGGGTCGTCGCCGGCGGTGCTGATCCCGGCGGTGGCGGCGGCCACGCAGCGCATGCGGGTGGGTAGCGGCGGAGTGATGCTGTCGCACTACTCGCCGTTGCAGGTGGCGGAGAACTTCCGCATGCTGGAGACGCTCTTCCCCGGGCGCATCGACCTGGGCGTGGGCCGCGCGCCGGGCGGCGACCCGCGCACCGCGCTGGCGCTGCAGTACGGCCGCGGCGACATCGGCATCGACAACTTTCCGCGGCAGGTGGAGGACTTGGTGGGCTGGGTGACGGACGGGTTCGGGGACCAGCACCCCTGGCGGCGCGTGCGGGCCATGCCGCGCGCTGCGACCGCGCCCGAGGTGTGGCTGCTGGGCTCCGGCGGCAGCAGCGCCTTGTACGCGGCGGAGCTGGGGTGCGGGTACTCGTTCGCGCAGTTCATCAGCGGCGAGGACGGCGCGGGACTGGTGCAGGCCTACCGCGAGCGCTTCCGACCCTCCGCGCGCCTGGCCGCGCCCGCCGCGAGCGCCGCGCTGGGCGTGATCTGCGCGGAGACGGCGGAGGAGGCGCAGCGGCTGGCGGCCAGCCTGGAGCTGTGGCGGCGGCGCATCATGCGGGGGATGGACCGCGGCATCCCCTCGCCGGACGAGGCGCTGGCGGAGCTGGGCGACGGCTGGGCCCCGCCGCCCGTGGGCCAGGACGGCGCGCGCATGATCGCGGGCGATGCGTCCCGGGTGCGCGCCGAGCTGCTGCGCGTCGCCGATCGCTACGGCGTGGACGAGCTGATGATCGTCACCGTGACCCACGACTTCGCGTCGCGCGTGCGCTCGTACGAGCTGATCGCGGAGGCGATGGGGATGCCGCACGCGTAGGCCCCCGCGCGTCCGCTGCCCCCGTCGCCGGCGGAGAAGATCCTTCGGTCGCGCCGGAGGATGACGCATGAGCACGCTCCATCGCAGCGCTTCCTCAGGATGACAACCGTGGTTGCCGGGAGGCGAGAAGCCCCTCCC
>DASTLD010000637.1:0-21885 GCA_035715345.1 Longimicrobium sp. | reverse complement strand
CAGGCGCGGTTTCAACCGCCGGCCGGACGCCGGGCGCCCGCACCGGCCCCGTTCCACCTCGATCACCCCATCTCTCCACGAGCCCACCAGCCCGACGCTGAGCTGCACAGCCGGCGTCCTCCGCGGCTCCGCGTGAGTCTTGCAGTTGCGGTGCAAGGGCTTGCGCCCCCTCGATGGCGCGAGCACCTTCCATCGCAAGCGTTTACGCACGTTCGGCGCACCGGGAATGGCAAAGAAGCACGCATCCACGCAGCACGCATCCACCGCGGGAGAGAAGCCCGCGGGCGGGATGCACGCGCTCCTCAGCACCGCCAGGCAGCTCGTGCACGAGAAGGCCGTGCGCACGGGCGTGCGGGCGCTGCGCGTGCTGAACCAGGACGGCGGCGTGGACTGCCCCGGCTGCGCCTGGCCCGAGCCGCGCGCGGACCAGCGCTCGCACTTCGAGTTCTGCGAGAACGGCGCGAAGGCCATCGCCGCGGAGGCCACCACCAAGCGCGCGGACCCGGCCTTCTTTGCCCGGCACGGCGTGGAAGACCTGCTGGGCCGCAGCGACTACTGGCTGGAGCAGCAGGGCCGCCTGGCGCACCCCATGATCCGCCGCGCGGGCGCCACGCACTTCGAGCCCATCGCCTGGGACGAGGCGTTCGCGTACGCGGGGCAGGCGCTGCGCTCGCTGGAATCGCCCGACCGGGCGGCGTTCTACACCTCCGGCCGCACCAGCAACGAGGCCGCCTTCCTCTACCAGCTCTTCGGCCGGCTGTACGGCACCAACAACTTTCCCGACTGCTCCAACCTGTGCCACGAGAGCAGCGGCGTGGGCCTCAAGCGCACGATGGGCATCGGCAAGGGCGCGGTACAGCTCGACGACTTCGAGAAGGCCGACGCCATCTTCATCCTGGGCCAGAACCCCGGCACCAACCACCCGCGCATGCTGACCGCGCTGCAGGCGGCGCGGCGGCGCGGGGCGCAGGTCGTGGCCATCAACCCGCTGCGCGAGCGGGGGCTGGTCAGCTTCGTCCACCCGCAGGAGGTGGGCGCCACGCTGACGGGCCACGGGACGGAGATCGCCACCGTCTACCTGCAGCCGAAGCCGGGCTCGGACGTGGCGGTGCTCAAGGGCATCATGAAGCACGTGATGGCGGCGGAGCGCCAGGACCGCGGGCGGGTGATCGACCACGGCTTCGTGCGCGCGCACACGCGGGGGTTCGAGGAGCTGGTGGCTGACCTGGACGCCACGCCGTGGGGGCGCATCGAGGAGCAGAGCGGGCTGACGGAGGAGCAGATCCGCGCCGCGTCGCACGTCTACATCCGCTCCCGCGCCACCATCCTCTGCTGGGCGATGGGGCTGACGCAGCACGAGAACGCGGTGGACAACGTCATCGCCTGCTCCAACCTGCTGCTGCTGCGCGGCAACGTGGGCCGCCCCGGCGCCGGCCCCTGCCCCGTGCGCGGCCACAGCAACGTGCAGGGCGACCGCACCGTCGGCATCGACTACCGCCCGCCCTCGTGGATCGGCGCGCTGGAGCAGGAGTTCGGCTTCAGCGCGCCGCGCGAGCCGGGGCTGGACGTGGTGAACGCCATCCGGGCGATGAACGAGGGGCGCATCCGCTTCTTCATGCAGATGGGCGGCAACTTCCTCAACGCGTCGCCGGACACGGAGCTGGTGGCGGAAGGGTTGCGGCGGGTGGACCTGTGCGTCCACGTGGCCACCAAACTGAACCGCAGTCATTTATTGAACGGCCGGGAGACGATGATCTGGCCGTGCCTGGGCCGTACGGAGGTGGACGCGCAGGCAGGCGGGCCGCAGTTCGTGACGGTGGAGGACTCCATGAGCGTGGTCCACACCTCGCGCGGCACCAACCGCCCGGCGTCGCGCACGCTGCGCAGCGAGCCGGCCATCGTGGCGGGGCTGGCCAGGGCCGCGCTGCCGGACGGCGGCGGGGTGGACTGGGACGCGCTGGTGGCGGACTACGACCGCATCCGCGAGCGCATCGCGCGCGTGGTGCCCGGGTTCGCGGACTACAACCGCCGGGTGCGCGAGCCGGGGGGATTCATCCTGCGCAACCCCGCCGCGCACCGCGAGTGGAACACGCAGAGCGGCCGCGCGGAGTTCATCGCCGTCCCGCTGCCGGACGTGCGGCTGGCGCCGGGCGAGCTGCGCCTGTTCACCATCCGCAGCCACGACCAGTACAACACCACCATCTACGGCCTGGACGACCGCTACCGGGGCATCAAGCAGGCGCGCCGCGTGGTGCTGATGCACGCGGACGACCTGGCGGAGCGCGGCCTTCGCCCCGGCGACTGGGTGGACGTGCGCTCGCGCGCGGCGGACGGGCGCGAGCGCGTGGCGCCCCGTTTCCGCGCCGTCGCCTACGACGTGCCGCGGGGCTGCTGCGCCGCGTACTTCCCCGAGGCCAACGTGCTCGTCCCCATCGGCAGCACCGCGAAGGGCAGCAACACGCCGTCGTCCAAGATGGTGCCCGTCACCGTGGCGCCCGCCACCAGCGCGGTGGACGTGGTGGGCGTGGACGAGCGCCTGGTGCCGCGCACCGCGGACGCCCTGGCGGGGGTGTGACGATGCGGAAGGGCGCCAGCGTGCGCCGCGCGGTGGAGCGCATCGCCGTCGGCGGCGACGGCGCGCGCCGCCGCACCCGCGACGACGCGCTCGCCGTGGAGGAGCCGCTGGAGATCCGCGTCGACCTCGCGGACGGGCAATCGCACCGCGTCTCGGTCACCATGCGCACGCCGGGCGCGGACTTCGAGCTGGCCGCCGGCTTCCTGTTCGGCGAGGGGCTGATCGCCGGACCCGGGGCGCTGGCGTCGCTGCGCTACTGCACGGATGGCGGGCAGCAGCAGTACAACGTGGTCACCGCCGCGCTGGCGCCGGGCGCGCCGTTCGACCCCGCTTCCCTCGCGCGCAACTTCTACGCGACGTCGAGCTGCGGCGTGTGCGGCAAGGCCAGCATCGAAGCGGCGATGGGCCCCGCCTGCGCGCGCGTGGGCCCGGGGCCGGTCATCCCGCCGGAGCTGCTGGTGTCGCTGCCGGCGCGGCTGCGCGCGGAGCAGAAGGTGTTCGACCGCACCGGCGGCCTGCACGCGGCGGCGCACTTCTCGCCCGGGGGCGGGCTGGTGCGGGTGCGCGAGGACGTGGGCCGCCACAACGCGCTGGACAAGCTGGTGGGCGCCGCGCTGCTGGCCGGCGAGCTGCCGCTGGCGGACGCGGTGGTGCTGGTCAGCGGGCGCCTGAGCTTTGAGCTGGTGCAGAAGGCGGCGCGCGCGGGGGTCACCGTGCTGGCGGGCGTGTCGGCGCCGTCCAGCCTGGCGGTGGAGCTGGCGGAGCAGGTGGGGATGACGCTCGCGGGGTTCGTCCGCGAGCCCGGGTTCAACGTCTACACGGGCGGCGCGCGCATCGGCGCTGCGGCGCCGGCGGGGGTGGGGGGATGAGGAAGATGGCGATGGTGGCGCTGCTGGCGCTGGCGGCGTGCGCGGAGAGCGGCGGCGAGCTGCGCGACGAGACCGAGCGGCGGCGCATGGCCGGCGCGGCCGGGGACAGCGCCCCGGCGGATTCCGCCGCGCCGGCGGACCCCGGCCGCCTGCCCGCCTTCGTCACGGACGATTCCACGCCCGCAGCGCGGGCCCCGGCGGCTGCGGACACGCCCGCCGCGCCGGCGCCGGATGCGCCCGCCCCCGCGGCCGCGGAGGAGTGGACCGCCGGCGACCGCGCGGTGCCGCGTCCGAACGCGGGCATCGCCACGCTGCGCGACGTGCGGATGGGCGTGAACCAGGGCTTCGACCGCGTGGTGCTGGACTTCGGCGCGGGCGCGGTGCCGGGCTACCGCATCGGCTACGTGGACCGCCCCGTGCGCCAGTGCGGCTCCGGCGACGTGACCCCCGTGGCCGGCGACGCCTGGCTGCTCATCACCCTGAACGCCACGCAGGCGCACGACGACAACGGCCGCGCCACGGTGCAGGGCCGGGAGCGGCGCGTGAGCATGCCGGTCATCCGCGAGATGGAGTTCATCTGCGACTTCGAGGCCGAGGTGCAGATCGTGATCGGCGTCGCGTCGCCCAACCGCTACCGGGTGATGGAGCTTGCCAGCCCCGGTCGCCTGACCATCGACATCCAGCATTAGCCGGTGCGCCACCGGCCGCCCGCTTGTGGGCGGCCGCCCCGCGGTGCGATCATTCCTGTAAACACAATTTCCCCGCCGAACGACCCATGATCTCCCGACGCATCCTCCTGCCCACCCTGGCCGCGCTGCTCCCCGTTGCGCTGCACGCCCAGACGCCGCCCGCGGCGGTGCCCCGCGTGGAGCGGCCGCAGCAGTGCCGCACGGTGCCGGACACGGCGCGCGCGCCCACGCCGCAGCAGATCGCGGAGGCCAACCGCCTGCGCGACGACATCCGCTACACCTTCCGCCAGCTCGGCGTGGAGCGGCCGCACGGCATCCTGATGGTGGACGTGGACAGCACGCGGCAGGGCAAGCTGCTGTTCCTGAACATCGACGTGCCGCAGCCGGCCATCGACGCAGGGCTGGCGCTGGTGCGGGAGTACCTGGCCGCGCTGCCGGGCGGCAAGCCGTACCAGGCGCTGATCCGCATCGACGGCGAGTACCCGGCCATCACGCCGGGGCGGCGGCACTGCCTGCCGGACCTGGCCAACAGCGACAGCCTGTACGCGTGGCGCAACCGGGTGGCGCTGCGGCACCCGGAGTTCGGGCGCGGCACGGGCGGGTCCAAGCAGGCCACGGTGCTGCTGGTGGTCAACCGGCTGGGCGAGGTGCACTACGTCCAGGTGCTGCGCCCCACCGGCGACGCGTTCCTGGACGCGAACGTGGAGCACATTGCGCGGCGCCTGCGCTTCCGCCCCGCCACGCTCGACGGCCAGCCCTTCGACGTCCGCTACCGCTTTACCCTCAACTTCGACCTGCAGTAGCGGGAAGCCTGGTCCCGCCGACCGGCCCCGTCGCGCAGGCGGATGGGGCCGGACCAGGCGGCGCGTGGAGACTGGCGCGATGCAATCGCACCGCGTTATGCTCTCCGCAGCCCGCCATCCACGCCGCCCCTCCATGCCTGCCAGCCAGCAGCACTTCGACGAGTTCAAGGGGCACACGCTCCTCAAGCACGCCATCTTCCGCTACTACGTGGAGCGATGGTCGCGCATCCTGCTGCGCCACTTCGACGAGCTGCGGATTGTGGACGCCTGCGCGGGCGCGGGGCAGGACGCGCAGGGACGGCCCGGATCGCCGATGATCGCGGTGGTGGAGGCGCGGAAGGCCGTGGAGCAGATGAAGCGCGAGGTGGGCAAGCCGCGCCGCATCGAGGTGGTCGCCATCGAGAAGGATCCCGCCCGCTACCGCCTGCTGTGCGAGCGGATGGGGCAGGACACGCCCGACCATCGCACCGTCTGCGGCACGCTAGCGGACGTGATCGGGAGCCTCGCGCTCCGTACGCCTACGCTCTTCTTCATCGATCCGTTCGGGCTGGAACCCCTTCGCGCGGACGTAATCCGGCAGGCACTCGCGGGAGCGAGGAACGAGGTGTTCCTCCTGTTCGCCGATCAGGCCGCGCTCCGGCACATCGGCGCCGTGGATTCACTCGCGCCGTCAGATCATCCGGTGCTCGATCTCTTCGGTTCGGAGCCGCCGCCGGCCGAGCCCGCTCCATCGCAGGCGGTGACCGGCGCTCGCGCGGAGGAGATCATGACCGCCGCTTTCGACAGGTTGGACTGGAAGGCGACCGTCGCCAGGAATCCATCGAAGAAACGGCATGCGCTGGTGCTCCTGTACTGCGACATGCTCAGGAGCTTCGGAGCCCAGAAGGTGCTCGTGATCCCGATGATCAGCGGGTCGATCATCAAGTATCACCTGATCTACGCGACGAAGTCTCCGCGCGGGTACGACGTCATGAAGGATTCGCTCGGCCGCGCGCTGAACACGGTGCTCGCGGGGAGTGAAGAACAGATCAGGCTGGGCGCGCAGGCGAGCGTGGCCCAGATCGAACGGACGGTCCTGGACCGGTTTGCAGGCCGTGAGATTTTCTGGGTGGCGGACGGCGCCGGAGAAGAAGGGCTGCGCCGGTACGTTGCCGAAGAGACGCCTGCCATGCCGTGGCAGATGGACGAGTTGAAAGAGCGTTTGAAGCGATTCAGGCTGCCCGGCAGGAAGGCACGTTACGCGTTCCCGCCAGCCTAGACCGCCGCAAACAGGTCCGCGGGCAAAGCGCCTTCCGGCATCTCGTCCCACGTCTCGCCCTCGAGCACCCTGCCGCCGGCCTTGGGCGTCCGCCCGCCCCACTGCTTCCAGAAGAACGGAACTCCCGATCTCACGCAGAGGTCGCGCAGGCCGGTTGCCCACGCGGGGTCCACGCGCCGGTAGCCCAGCCCGCTTTCGCCGCCCCCGATCACCCAGTGGATGTCCGTGAGGTCGAGCTCGTCCAGCGCGCCCAGGAGCGGCTCGCAGGAGAGAAAGCGGATCTCCGCGGGAACGCCGCGAAGGTGGTCGACACGGTAGGCGACGTCCATGTCTTCCACGCTGGTTCCCATCCAGATGTGACGCGGAACGATGCCGCCGGGGAACAGGGCGGCGTTCCGGCGGACGAACCGGGCCATGCGGGCGGGCCGCTTGGTCAGCACCTGGTACACGTGGCGGTCGACCTCGAGCATCACCTCGAAGATCTGCCGCACGAACGACTCGGGAATGTCGGCGTGGAACAGGTCCGACATGGAGTTCACGAACACCATGCGGTCGTCGCGCCACTTTGCCGGGTCGCGCAGCCGCTCCGGCCACATGCGCACCGCGAATGGATCCTGCTGGTTTTCGGGAGTGGGAATGATGGGCAGCTTTGACCGGTAGACGGCGGACAGGCGGCCGTTGGCGAGCGTCTTTGCGTAGCAGTTGTCGCAGCCGCGGCTGACCGGCGTGCAGCCGGTCACCGGGTTCCATGTGGAGTCCGTCCACTCGATCTTGCTGTATTCTCCCATTCCGCTCTCGCTCCGCCGCCGCTGCCGAGTGTTGCTCCCCGCAACACTATAAGTGCGCGGTGAAGCCGCCGGAAGCGATTCCGCCGCAATCAACGGCGCGCAATGGTCTCTCCGCCAACTTCGCCGACACTGCGGCAACACGCACCGCAGTGCACGGCGGCGGGCGGACGTGATCCGGCGCGCGTTGGCCGGATCCAAGAACGAGGTCTTCGCTCTTCGCGGATCAGGCGGCGCTCCGGCACATCGGCGCCGTGGATTCACTCGCGCCGTCAGAACATCCGGTGCTCGATCCCTTCGGTTCGGTGCCGAAGCCGGCCGAGCCCGCGCCATTGCAAACGGCGACCGCTGCTCGCGCGGAGGAGATCATGACCGTCGCCTTCGACGGGTTCGACTGGAGCAGGGCGGGTCCACAAGAGAGGAGTGTGGCTGCTCACGCCTCCGCGCCGCGGCCGGAGCTGCCACCGGTCGCACGCGCGCCAAGTGGCGCACCACCGTCTCGGCCCGCGCGCGTCCGCGCGGCTTGGGCCGGCCGGCAATCTCCACGTCGTGGCCCAGCCGGTTCAGGAACGCGAACAGGCGCTCCATGGAGAACTTCTCCAGGCGGCCGCGCACCAGGTCCGAGACCACCGGCTGCTGCGCGCCCAGCAGCTCCGCGGCGGCGGCCTGGGTAAGCCCGCGCTGTTGGATGACGCGCGAGATCCGGCTCACCAGCCTGGCCTTTGCCAGCAACTCCTCCGCGTTGGGCCTCCCCAGGTCCGCGAAGACGTTGCCGGAGCCTTCGATGATCCGCGTGTCCTGCTCCGCGGCCGTCGTCTTCTTCATCACCCTCCCCCGCGTTCATTACCGCTTGTCATCGGCGACCCGGCCGGCCACCAGCACACCGAGCGATGTGGTGCGCGCCGTCGGAAAACGAAAGAGCCCCCGCCGGACGGACCGGCGGGGGCTCTCGGGTCTTCAGCGGGCGGAGGGCTTACAGGCCGCTCCACGGGGTGAAGAACACCACCATCAGGATGGGCACCAGCGGAATGCTGAGGATGCCGACCAGCCAGAGGACGATCTCCCAGTTGGCGTAGTCCTCCTGCTCCACCGCGTCGGTGTTCCGCTCGATGTTGATGTCGGCCATCGTTCCGCTCGTGCTCCCGGAAGTTCGGTGCCCGCGCTCCGGCGGCGGGCGGGCACACAACCTATCACCCGCCCCGCGGGCTGTCCAGCGCGGGCGCGATGCCGCGGTAGAAGGCGGCGGCGATGCGCGATGCGCGCGGCACCAGGGGCCGCGTGCGGTCGCCCAGCAGCCACTCCAGCTCCACCTCTTCCAGCGCGCCGATGAGCATGCGGCGCAGCAGCGGCACCTCCGCGCCGGGGCTGACCTCGCCGCGCTGGACGCCGTCGGTCAGCAGGCGGTCGATGGCCTGGGCGTAGGTGCGCAGCACGTCGCGCACGGCGCCGCCGTAGAACTTGCTGGACTGGCGGCTCTCCAGCAGCAGCACGGTGGCCAGGGCCGGGTCCGCCTCGATGCTCTCGAACTGGAGGGCGATGAAGCGGGCCAGGCGCTGCTCGAACGACATCTCCGGCCGCATGACGTCCGCGGCGGAGGCCACGAACTCGTTCACCTTCTCGCGGAAGGCGGTGAGCAGCAGGTCGTCCTTGCCCTCGAAGTACAGGTAGATGGTGCCCTCCGCCACGTCCGCGCCCGCCGCGATGTCGCGGACGCGCGCCGCGAAGAAGCCGTTCTCCGCGAACACGCGCACGGCGGACTCGAGGATGGCGCGCTTGCGGGCTTCGCGGCTCTCGGTGAGTGGGCGCTCATTCATGGACGGATGATAGTGCGAAAGTGCGAGAGTGCGAAAGTGCGGGAAACGAAAACGCCTCACGCAGAGACGCGGAGACGCAGAGAAAAGAATGAGGAAAAGAGCGAGGAGGACGGCCACGAGCGCCATTCCTCTCCACCCGTTCTTTTATCTGTTCTCTGCGTTCTCCGCGTCTCCGCGTGACACAAAAAAGTGCGGGAGCGCTTTCGCACTCCCGCACTTTCGCACTTTCGCACTGCCGTTCAGAAGCCGGGCTGCAGCGCGAACTCCCAGTGCCACCCGGTGGGCCGGTCGAACGCGTTCACGTAGACCGTCTCCAGGATCAGGTAGCCGAACAGGTTGATGCGCGCGCCCACGCCCGCGCTGCTCAGGATGCCCCGCTCGTCCGAGTCGGGGTCGAAGCCGCGGCGGAAGGTGGCCGTGGTGCGCGTGGCCTGCAGGGTGCCCGGCAGCCGCACGTTACCCCACGCCGTGCCCGCGTCCACGAAGGCGATCCCCTCCACCGGCGGCAGGCCCAGCGACCCGCCCACCACCGTCGGGCGGATCAGCGGCACGCGCAGCTCCAGGTTGCCCACCGCCACGCGCGTGCCCACCAGCTCGTCGAAGTAGATCTCGCACTCCGTGCCGCCCGTCGGGTTCTCCTCCAGCTCGCGGCCGCAGGCGTCCTCCATGCTGTCGCCGCTGTAGCCGCGCATCAGGAAGGGGTAGCCCAGGTAGATGGCCCCGATGCGGTACTCGTCGCGCCCGTAGCGGCCGTAGTGGAAGCCGCGGAACGCCAGCGTGAACGGGCGCAGGTAGAAGTACTTGCGGAAGTCCGCCGTGGCCGTGGTGTACTGCAGCCCGCCCATGGTGGGCGCCACCTCGAAGCGGTAGCGCTGCCCCGCGAAGGGCGAGGTGTAGCCGCCCAGCGAGTTGTCGTACACCAGCGCGGCGGAGGCCTCCACCATGTTGAACGCGATGCCCGGCTCGCGCCGCTGGCGGTAGTCCATGGGGCCCACCAGCCCCACCGGGTTGCCGTCCTCGTCCTTCTGGATGTCGTAGACCGCCTCGCGGATCTGCATGTCCGTCGCGATGCGGCGCGCGCCCAGCGAGGCCTCCACGCGCTGCACCTGCGAGAACGGGTACTGCGCGATGCCCGCCACGTTGGTGTCGAAGTAGCGGAAGAACACCTGCTGCGAGTAGTACTCCGTGGTGTCGGCGTTGATGTCCTCGCGGTAGCCGCCCAGCACGTAGGGCACCCGCTGCGCCACCGCGCCCCAGTTCCAGCGCTTGCGCTGGTTCAGGTACAGCACGCTGAAGCCCACCTCGTCCACCTGCCCCTGCGCCTGCACCGTGCCGTAGATGGTGTGGTAGCCCAGCTGGTCGCTGAAGATGCCGCTGACGCCGCCGTACAGGCCGCCCCGGCTCCACGGGCCCGTGCTGGCCGCCACGCCCACCGCCGGCTGCCCCAGGTAGTCCAGCGATATGCGCGGGCGGTAGGGCACCACCTGCCAGGTGGCCTGCGTCTCCGGGTCCGGCAGGCCGGTGCCCGGGTCGCGCAGGGCCAGCAGCACGCGGTTGTACGGCGCCTCCACCGGCCGCGGCACCGGCGGCAGCAGCGCCGGCAGCGGGATGGCCGCCCCCGCGTACTGCACCGGCGTCACCGGCTCGCCCGCCAGCTCCTGCGGGCTGGTGAGCGTGTAGATGTTGTATCCCCCGCGCTCGTACGCCGCGAACACCAGCCGGTCCGCCGCCGTGGCGCTGGAGATGGCCGGGCTCAGGTCCGTGATGCCGCTGACGCCCGTGAACAGGTCCGTCACCTGCGTGACCCGCCCGTCCGCCAGCTCCAGCCGGTAGACGTTGGGAATGCCGGTGCGGTCGGAGATGTAGTACAGCCCCGTGCCGTCGCGCGTCCAGGCCGGGTTGATGTTCTTGCCCTCGTCCATCCCCCCCAGCACCTGGATCTCCGCCGTGGCCGCGTCCATCAGCGCCAGGCGGTAGTTGCCGTAGGTCAGCGTCTCCAGGTTGGTGGACCCGCGGTCCGTCACGAAGGCGATGCGGCGCCCGTCCGGCGAGAACGCCGGCTGCAGGTCCGCGTAGCGGTCGTTGGTCAGCTGCCGCGAGCGCCCGCTGGCCAGCGTCACGCTGAACAGGTCGCTCACGCCGCCGTGCACGCCGCTCACGACGACGGTGCTGCCGTCCGGCGACCAGGTGGGGTTGCTCAGCTCGCCTGCGCCGGCCACCCGGTACTCGCGCAGGATGTCCGCGCGGCGCACGTCCAGCACCACCAGCACGTCCTCGCCCCCGCGCAGGGCGGTGAAGGCAAAGCGGGTGGCGTCGGGCGAGAAGGTGCCCGCGGAGTTGATGTAGCGCAGGCTGCCGAAGTGCGCATCGAAGGCCGTGCCGTGCACCAGCCGGCGGATCACCTGCCCGGTGCTCGCGTCCGCCAGGTACAGCTCCACGTCCAGATTCTCCAGCTCGGACAGGAAGGCGATGTAGCGCCCGTCCGGCGACACCACCGGCGCGATGTTGAGCGAGCCGCCCTTGTCGCGGTGGGTGATGAGGGGCCGCGCCTCCTCGCGCGCCTCGCGCCGCTCCGCCAGCAGCGGCAGGTAGGTGCGGCGGATGGAGGTGCCCCAGTCCTCCACGATCTCCTCCAGCGGCGTGTTCAGGATGCGCTGGAAGGCGTCGGGGAAGGGCACGCCCTGGCCCACCTGCTTGAGGATCTGCCCGATGACCGCGTCGCTCCAGCGGCCGCCCACGTACGCCCAGAACGCCTGGCCCCAGCGGTAGGGGAAGTAGCGCGGGTCGTAGGTCAGGTCCTCCAGCGTGGGAATGCGGCCGGTGAGCGCGGCGTCGCGCAGCCACATGGAGGTGTGCGGGTCCACCGGGCCCACGGACAGGTACTCCGCCATGCCCTCCACGAACCAGCCGGGCACCGAGAAGCGCTGCGCGGCCTCCTCGATGCCGCCGCCCGCGCGGCCAAAGCCGGAGATGTCGTACTGGAAGGCGTGCACCAGCTCGTGGCCGACCACGTGGTCCGTCTCGGCGTACGAGTTGGCCAGCGGCATGATGATGCGCTGCTTGAACGCCTCGGTCACGCCGCCGGTGCCCTCGCTGATGTCGCCGCCCAGCGTGGTGGTCTGCTGGAAGTGCGGGTGCGTGGCGTACAGGATGAGCGGCTGGCGCTCCTCGAACTCGTGGTCCAGCACCCGGGTCAGGCGCGCGTACCAGCGCTCCGCCATGCGGGCGGCGTCGCGGGCGGCCTGCTCTTCCTCGGGGTAGTAGTAGACGTCGAAGTGGGTGGTGCGCAGCACCCGGAAGTCGAAGGTGCGGTACTGCACCTTGTTCCTCCCGAAGTACTGGGCCTCCGCGGGCGCGGACGCGGTCAGCGCCGCGCCGGCGGCGACGGCCACGACGGCCGCGAAGCGGAGCAAGGATCGGGATGCGGCTGTCATGGCGACTCCTGGGGGTGACTGCCTGCTCTGGGACTCGATCACCGCGGACGGCGGCGGGGCGTCCGGGACCGGTGGAAGACCGGCCCGCGGACACCCGCCGGGACGGGCGCGGGGGTACGCACTTACCGTACCTTAGACACGCTCTCTACGATGGCACCCTACGCCATCCGCAACGCACGAGACCGACCGCTTATGACAGCGCGGGAGCGAACGCCGTCACCGGCGCGCGCCAGGCGCCCTGCAGCGCCCGGTCGTCCGCCCGCTCGTCCAGCAGCCACAGGGCCAGCAGCGCCAGCGCAACCAGCGCCAGCACGCCCAGGATCCACGGCCGTGCGCCGGGCCCGCGGCGCCACTCCTCACCCATCCGCCATCCCCCCTCCCGCACCCCGCGTTCGAACGGTCTCGGACCCCTTCCCGGAGGGCAGGGAGCGTGCCGTAGCGCTGCAGCGTGTACCGCGGCGCTGCACGCGTGCGATGCATGGTCCGGTGCTTGCTCCCCGCCGCCGGGTCCACACCGTCCTGAGGGAGGGATGCACGTGAGCGATGGCGAGCTGGAGATGAGGGAGCGAGAGCAGCGGGCGCACCACGCCCTGGAGACCTACCGCGAGCGCCGCCGCCGGCGCCGGGGGCAGGACACCTGGTTCGGCAGCGCGGAGGGCCTGGTGGACGACGCCGTGCGGGCGCTGGGGGCGGAGGAGCTGAGCCGCCGGCGCATCGACGTCATCCAGGAGGCGCTGGCGGAGGGCATGCCGCCCGAGCTGGCGGAGATGCAGTACGACGTGGCCTGGGAAGAGGGGCTGGACCCGGCGCTGGCGCACGAGCTGGTGCGCAGCGGGCTGGGCGTGCTGCCCCCGGAGGACGGCGTGGCCAACGCGCCGCGGTTCGACACCACCGACAAGTACCGCCCGGAGTGGCTGGCGCCGGCGGTGGACCCGGACGCCATGCTGCGCGAGCGCACGCTGCGCTTCTCCTTCCGCCGCCTGCGCGCTCTATTGGAGGCCAACGCGGACCCCGCGGAGGCGCTGCGGGCCTTTGCCCGCGAGCCGGACGTGGGCCCGGTGGGCTACTGAACGCGGTCATCACCCCAGGAACGGAGAGCCGGAGCCGGATGTCGGAAGCGGAGAGCAGCACCCCATCGCCCCAGCCAGACCCCTCGGAACCGTCCACCACCTTCGCGGACCTGGGGCTGTCCGCGGAGGTCATGGCCGCGCTGGACGTGCTGGGCTACGAGGAGCCCACGCCCATCCAGTGCCGCGCCATCCCCCTGCTGCTGGCGGGGCGCGACGTGATCGGCCGCGCGGCCACGGGCACGGGCAAGACGGCGGCGTTCGCGCTGCCCATGGTGGAGCGTCTGGACCCCGCCGCGGGCGGCGTGCAGGCGCTGATCCTGGCGCCCACGCGCGAGCTGGCCGTGCAGGTGGCGGAGGCCACGCACCGCTACGGCTCGCGCCGCGGGCTGCGCGTGCTGGCGGTCTACGGCGGCCAGGACATCGGGCGGCAGCTGCGCGAGCTGCGGCGCGGCGTGCACGCGGTGGTGGGCACGCCCGGGCGCCTGCTGGACCACCTGCGGCGCGGGTCGCTGGACCTGTCCGGCGTGCGCTACGTGGTGCTGGACGAGGCGGACGAGATGCTGGACATGGGCTTCATCGACGACATCGAGGAGATCCTGTCCAGGCTCCCCGAGGAGCGGCAGACGGCGCTCTTCTCCGCCACCTTCCCGCCGCGCATCGCGGACCTGGCGCGGCGGACCATGCGCGACCCCGAGCGGGTGACGGTCACGCCGGAGAAGGTGGAGACGCCGCTGGTGCACCAGGTGGCCTACCTGGTGCCCCGGCAGTACAAGCTGGAGGCGCTGGCGCGGGTGCTGGACCTGGAGGCGCCCGCCTCCGCCATCCTCTTCTGCCGCACGCGCACCGAGGTGGACGAGCTGACGGAGGCGCTGGCGGTGCGGGGGTACCGGCCGGAGGCGCTGCACGGCGGCCTGTCGCAGCCGCAGCGCGACAAGGTGATGAGCCGCTTCCGCGCCAACACGGCGGACCTGCTGATTGCCACGGACGTGGCGGCGCGCGGGCTGGACGTGGAGCACGTGACGCACGTCATCAACTACGACATCCCGCAGACGCCGGACGTGTACGTGCACCGCATCGGGCGCACGGGCCGGGCGGGGCGCGAGGGCACGGCCATCACCCTGGTGCAGCCGCGCGAGCGCTTCCTGCTGCGCACCATCGAGCGGACGACGGGGCAGGAGATCGAGCACGCGCGCGTCCCCCGCCCCGGCGAGGTGCGCGAGCGGCGCCGCCAGCGCCTGGGCGATTCCATCCGCGAGGTGCTGGCGGGCGAGGACCACGCGCCCTTCCGCGACGTGGTGCGGCCGCTGCTGGAGGAGTTCGACCCGGTGGACGTGGCCGCGGCGGCGCTGAGCCTGTCCGGCGCGCGCGCCGGCGACGACGGCGACGACACGCACATCCCCGACTTCGAGGACCGCGGCCCGCGGCGCGACGACCGCGACCGCGGCGGCGGCGAGGACCGGCGGGGGCCCCGCGGCCGACGCGACCGCGAGGAGCGTACGGCGCGGCCGGGGATGGCCACGCTGTGGGTGGGCATCGGGCGGCGGCGCGGGGTGCGGCCGGCGGACCTGGTGGGCGCCATCGCCGGCGAGGCCAACGTGCCGGGCGACAGCATCGGCGCCATCGAGATCGCCGACCAGTTCTCGCTGGTGGACGTGGAGGAGCGCTTCGCGGAGCAGGTGATCCAGAAGGTGGGCGGCGCGCACATCCGCGGGCGGCCGGTCAGCGTGCGCCGCGCGCGGCCCGAGGGAGAGGGGGGCGGCGGGGGCGATGGCGGCGGCGGCTTCCGGCCGCGCCGGGACACGCGCTTCGGCGGCGACCGCCCCTTCGGCAAGCCGCGCCGTCCGCGCTACGACCAGGATTGAACCGATAAGGCCTCACGCAGAGACGCGGAGGGCGCAGAGAGTTTTTCTCCGCGTCCTCTGCGTCTCTGCGTGGGGATGTTTTTAGCGGTCGAGGAACGGAGGGGGATGGCCGGCGGGGACGATGCCGGCAGCCGCGGCGCGTGCGAACAGCTCCGCCACCGCCCGCTCGCCCTCGTCGCCCACGTCCACGGAGAAGCGGTTGACGTAGAGGTCGATGTGCTGGCGCGCGACGTCGTCGTCCATCTCCTGCGAATGGGCGCGGACGTACTCACGCGAGTCCGCCGGGTGGGCGAAGGCGTGCTCCACGGAGCGGCGGACGGCATCCTCCACGGCGCGGATCACCGGCTCCCCCAGCGCCCTCCGCGCCGCGATGCCGCCCAGGGGGATGGGGAGCCCCGTCGTCTCCTCCCACCACTCGCCCAGGTCCACGACGCGCGACAGCCCGTGCTGCGGATAGGTGAAGCGCGATTCGTGGATGATGAGCCCCGCGTCGAACTCGCCGCGCGCGACGGCGGGCATGATGTCGCTGTAGACGCGCTCGGTGCCCGGCGGCGCGTCCGGCGCGAACAGGCGCAGCAGCAGGTTGGCCGTCGTGTTCCGCCCCGGGATGGCGATGCGGGCCGTGCGCAGCTCGTCCGGCCCCAGCTCCCGCCGCGCGACGATCAGCGGCCCGCACCCGCGGCCCAGCGCGCCGCCGCTGCGCAGGAGCACGTAGCCGTCCAGCAGCGCGGGCACGGCGCCGTACGACACCTTGCACACGTCCAGCGCCCCCGCGGCGGCCAGGCGGTTGAGCGTCTCCACGTCCTCCAGCCGCTCCCGGAACGCCAGCCCCTCCGCGCGCACGGTGCCGTGCACCAGCGCGTGGAAGATGAACGTGTCGTTCGGGCACGGGGAATATCCCAGCGACAGCACGCGGTCCTGCGTCATCCCGTCTCCTGATTCAGTCCTGGCCGAACCGACTCCCCCGGTCGGCGCAGGCACCCGGCCGGCGGTTGAAACCGCGCCTCCAAAAGCACGAAGTCCGCCTGCGCGGACTGCACGGGGCAGTGCCGCGCGCAGCGCAGGGAAGGTCGCATGTCCATGGTAGAGACGCCCCGCCGGGGCGTCTCTACGGGGCCAGCCTTACCACGGCAGGCGCAACGCGCACCAGCCTTCTCCCTCTCCCACGCAGTTTGTGGGAGAGGGACAGCGCGGCACCGAGGACGCGACGACGTCGCGCGCCCCGGTGCCGCGCAGGGTGAGGGCCCTCACCGCCAGGCGCGGACCAGGACGCGGACGGCGTCCTGGGCGGCGGCCGCCGCGGCGCGGATGCGCCAGCGCGAGAGGTCGCGGTCCTCCACGGCGTTGCTGGCGGCGCGCAGCTCCAGGAACGGGACGCCGTAGAGGGCGGCCACGTGCGCCAGCGCGGCGCCCTCCATCCCCTCGCACAGGGCGCCGAAGCGCGCGGCCATCTGCTCCCCCAGCGCGGCGGTGCCGGAGCAGCAGGAGACGGTGACGAACGGGCCCGTCCGTACGCGGAATCCCGCCGCCGCGAGCGCGTCCCGCGCCGCCTCCACCCGGGCGGCGTCCAGCGGGAAGTCGTTGAAGCGCCGCCCGCCGTCGACCTCCGCCAGGGGGATGCCGATGCCCTCCGTCGACAGCCATCCCCCCGGCGCCATCACCCCCTCGTCGCCGTAGACGGCGGAGGTGGCCAGGGCGACGTCACCGATCTCCAGGCCGGAGCCGGGATACGCGCCCGCGATGCCGAACCCGATCACCCCCGCCACCTCGCGCGTCTCCAGCACGGCGGTCAGGGCGTGCGCGGCGTTCGTCTTCCCCATCCCCCCCGGCAGCAGGAGGACGGGGACGCCGTCGAGGAGCCCCGTCCACCCCGGCTTGCGGCCGACGTGCACCTCCACGGCGCCGTCCAGCGCGGCCCGCAGGCGCTCGCACTCGAACGGGACGGAGCACAGCAGGGCGAGCGGAACGGCGGCCTGGGTCACGTCCGGCGGGGCTGATGGGTTGCGCAAGGCGCTTCCCGGGCGAATTTAGGTGGCGCGCCGGGCGCGGCAACCGCCCGACCCCCATCTCCCGATCCGATGCCACGCACCTCGCTCGTCCTGCCGCTGCTGCTGCTGGCAGCGTGCCCCGCCCCCGCGCGGCGCGTTCCCGTGCCCCCGCCGCCCCCCGCGCCGGTGGTGGAGCCCGCGGCGCCGCCCGCGCCCCCGCCGCCCACCCTGGTGTGGACGCGCGACGCGGGGCAGTCGCTGCTGGCCGAGGGCGGCGCGGTGCCGCTGCCGTACGTGGGGATGCGCCTGGAGGTGCTGCGCTCCGACACCACGGACCTGCTGGTGCGCTGCGTCCACTGCCGCGGCAATCCCACGGGGTGGATCGCGCCGGCCGCGGTCGTGCACCAGCCGCGCCGCCCGCTGGAGGCCGCGCAGATGGAGCTCGGCGATTTCGTCCTCGCCATCCGCGACGCCGCCGCGCGGCGCGACGTGGCCGCGCTGCGCCAGGTGATGTCGCGCGACTTCGTGCACCGGCTGGGTCCCGTGGAGACCGGCGTGCTGGAGGCGCTGGGGGAGTGGGAGCGCGAGCAGTACCGCGACCTGGACCGCCTGCCCTTCGTGCTGGACCGCGGCGTGGCCGCCGTGCCGGGCACGCCGGTGTGGGCCGCGCCGCCGGAGTTCGCCGCGCTGCCCAACTACGCGGACCTGCGCGCCGGCTTCCGCCGCGGCGCGCGCGGGTGGGAGTGGATCTTCCTGGTGCGGAACTACATCTGACCGGAACAAAGAACTGCGAGTGCCTAGTGCCTAGTTGCCTGTTGTAGTTCAACTAGGCACTCGGCACTAGGCACTAGGAACCGGGGACGACCAGAAAACGAGAGAGCCCCCGCCGGCGTGGCGGGGGCTCTCTCGTTTCCGGCGGCTCAGTGGCGCGGAGTGGCGTCGCGCAGCACCATGTCCGGGTAGCCGTTGTCCGGGTTGCCGCCGCGCTTGAGCACGCGGTCCACGGTGCCCGGGCCGCGGTTGTACGCCAGCAGCGCCAGCTCCTTGTCGCCGTCGTACTTGTCCAGCAGCTCGGAGAGGTACTTGAACCCGATGCTCAGGTTGGTCTCCGGGTTGCGCAGGTCGCGGATGGTGACGTCCTTCTTCATCCACCGCGCCGTGGCCGGCATGAGCTGCGTCAGGCCGATGGCGCCCACGTGGCTGGTCGCGCTGTTCTTGAACGCGCTCTCCGTGCGCACCAGCCCGAACGCCATGTCCGGGTCGATGTTCTCCTCCAGCGCGATGTCGTAGATGGTCTCCGCCAGGTCCCGGGGGATGTCGTAGTCCTTGTAGCGCTCGATGTTGCGCTGGATCACGGCTTCCTTGTCGGCCTGCTTGGCGTCCGCCACCTTGGTCTCCGCCTGGCGCCACGCCTGCCCGACGGTCTGGTCGTTCAGCGCGCGGACGGGCAGCATCTCCGGCAGCATGGCCTGGCGCTCGTGCTCCGGGTTGTTGCGCATCTGGTTGTAGCGCGCCACCGCCAGCGGACTGGCCGCGCCCAGCACGCCCAGGCCCACCACGCCGTGGCGCACCGGGTTGCGGCGCATGCGGTCGAACACGCTGCCGCCGCGGCGGCTGGGCAGCCGCACGCCCTCTTCCGACCGGCGGCGGGTGGTGGAGACGCGCGCGTCGCCGGCGCCGTCGTAGGCGCGCCGGTATCGCTCGGGAGCCGCGGGCGCCGGACAGGGAAAGCGGCGCCGGGCGTGCCCCAGGGGGTGGCGGGGGTCCGGGCTGCAGCGCTCCCAGGGGGGCGGTGGGCGTCTCCTCGAGCTTTGCATGGGTCCTCCTGTGGCTCCGTTTCCCGCATCCTCCTGCTCCTGCCGGCGGACCGCGGGCACGGTGCACGAAAAGTGCCACGCGGACATATGTTTACACGATCCGGGACGGTTGCGCGAAATCGCCGCCGTGCGCATCTTGGAAAGGAGCGCAAGCGCATCCGCAGCACCCACTTCCGCATCGCCCGCGGCACCCCCCTGGCCCGGCCCCGCATGACGTCCACCGCGCGTTTCCTTCTGCTGGTCCTGCTGACCATCCTGGGCATCAAGGCCTCGGAGCAGGTGTACCGCGCCGTCGCCTTCCGGGACGAGCGCGCGGAGGTGCGGCGGCTGCGGCGGGACCTGGCGCCCATCAGCGCGGACCTGCTCGGTGCCCGCGCGGAGGGCGACAGCCTGCGCAGGGCGCTGGCGGCGGAGGACCGCGCGCTGGGCCGCAGGGCGCAGGCGCTGCGGCGCTACAACCGCATCGCGCGGCACGGGCGGCTGCCGGCGGACGTGTACGCGGAGTACCGGGCGGAGGCGGCGCAGTACGACAGCAACGCGGCCGTGTACGACGCGCTGGTGCGGCGTCTGGAGGGGGTGCACGCGCGCGAGCACGCGGCCATCACCCGCTACAACCTGCTGGCGGACAGCATCCACGCGCTGGCCGCGCGCATGGGCCGCCCCTACTACGAGGTCCCCAGCCCGCTGGAGGCCGCCGCCGAGGCCGGCGAGCTGCGCGAGCGGCAGTAGGCATCGCGGGCACCGCACGCGATGGACGGTGCCTTCCATGCGGCGGAGGCCCCCTCCCAAACCCTCCCCCAACTTCGGGGGAGGGCTTTTTTTCTACTGTGAAGCAGGCGCTCCGCCGTTCTCCCGTAGTTCTCTGCGTCCTCCGCGTCTCTGCGTGAGGCCGCCGTTCGGAACGCTCCTTGTATTGGAGACGCGTCCCATGGCCAGGAAAACGGCGAATTCGGCAGAGGAGAAGGCCTGGCGGCGGGTGGGATCGCCGGAGTCGGGCTTCCGCTACCTGCGCGCGGACGGCAGGCCGCTGCGCGCCAGGCCCGCGCTCGCCCGCATCCGCAAGCTGGTCATCCCCCCCGCCTGGACGGACGTCCGCATCAGCCCCGACCCGCAGGCCAAGATCCAGGTCACCGGCCGCGACGCCGCCGGCCGCAAGCAGTACCGCTATCACCCGGACTTCGTGGACCGCGGCGCGCGGCGCAAGTACCGCAAGCTGCTGGAGTACGCGCGCGCCCTTCCCCGCCTGCGCGAGGCCACCGAGCGCCACCTGCGCGGCACGGGCGTGGGCCGGGAGCGGGTGCTGGCGCTCATCGTCCGGCTGATGATGCGCGGCTTCTTCCGCGTGGGCAGCGAGCGGTACGCGGTGGAGAACAAGACCTTCGGCCTGGCCACGCTGCGCAAGAAGCACCTGCGCATCGACGGCGACAGCCTGGTCTTTCGCTACGTGGGCAAGAAGTCCATCGACCAGCGAGCCGTGGTGGCGGACACGCCGCTGGTGGAGGTGCTGCGCGAGGTGCTGGAGATCCCCGGCACGCGGCTGTTCCAGTACGTGGACGGGGAGGGGAAGGCGCGGCCGGTGACCGCCGCGGACGTGAACGGCTACGTCAAGGAGGTGCTGGGGCGAAAGTATACGTCCAAGGACATCCGCACCTGGGGCGGCACGGTGCGCATGGCCACCATCCTGGCGGACCTGGGCCCGCCGGCGAGCGAGCGCGAGGCGAAGAAGAACCTGGTGCTGGCCTGCAAGCTGGTGGCGACGGAGCTGGGCAACACGCCGGCGGTCTGCCGCAGCGCCTACGTGCACCCGGCGGTGATGGAGCGGTACGGGGAAGGAAAGACGATCGAGCCCCTGATGCGCGACGCCCCGCGCGACGGTGATCGCGCGGGGCGGTACTATCCCGAAGAGGCGGCGCTGATGCGCTTCCTGGAGAAGTGGGGCTGACCTACTGCTCCGCGGGCGACACCAGGTACTCCAGCCGGTAGCGCGAGGGCATGTTGCTCTCCGGCTGGTAGCGGATGGTGAGCACCCGGCGCTCCTGGTTGGGCGGGATGCGCGTCTGCGGGTGGTGCGTGGCGCACGAGCTGTGGCGGATGTTCTCGCAGTCGAACACGCGCACCGAGTTCACGATGATCGGCACCGGCGAGTCGTTGCGGATGTACACATCCACGCCCTCGCCGAAGGTGGACGCCTGCGTGCGGCTGTCCGTCTGCAGGCGCAGGTCGCGCTGCGGCGGGGCCGCGTTCGCGGGGCGGTCCACCAGCGCGGCCAGGCGCTGGTAGTCCGTGCACGCCTTGTCGCGGCCGATGAAGTACTGGTACTCGCGCTCGCTCAGCGCGTCGAGGGGCTTGCCCTTGAGCGACTGGTAGAGCGAGTCCGCGCACGGGTTCTGGGCCGGCGGCGCGTCCTGCGCGCGGGCGGGGGCGGTGGCCAGGCACACCGCCGCGGCGGCCGGCGCGAGCACCCGCGTCATGAAAGAAAGCTGCATTGCCGGATCCCTCCCTGCTGGACGGTTTGGACAATCGGGTCCACGATCAACGGTAGCGTCCCGGTGCCGGTCGGACAACGGGCGGCTACGCCGTGGGGGTGATGACGTGCCGGGGCGCCCGGGTGGAGGTGGACGAGCGGCGCGGGTGGAAGCCGATGATGGCCGAGGCGCGCACGGTCCACTCGCCGAGCTCCACCACGCCGTCGGCCTTCTTCATGGCATCCCGCAGGGCCGCTTCTTCCATCTCCACCGTGAGCGGCGTCTCCACGCCCTGCACGTATACGGTCAGCTTCGGCATCGGATTCGTCTTCCTGGCGTGAACGTCGTCATCCGTCTGCCGCTACAGATTATAGACGGACGCGGCGGTTGAGAAGGACAGCGGGAGGTTCGATCCGGCCAGGTGCCTCTCGTGGGCGGAGGGGGGGGGGGGGGGGG